>JAFGPJ010000072.1 GCA_016936275.1 Sedimentisphaerales bacterium | reverse complement strand
CGTCCCAGCCGCCATCGTATCGTCCTTTATACCTGGCAATATCCTCCGGCAGCGCGTGCATCGGCCAATGTGTCGCCGTGTAGGCCACGTACATGAAGAATGGATTGTCCGTTTTGTGCTCGCGAATGAACGTCACGGCATTGTCACTGATGGCGTTGGTATAATAGAAATCATCGCCGGGCGGAATTTGTGTATTATCTCGCGTCAATGAGCATGGATCATAGAAGCTACCGGCGCCGTGAATGGTTCCGAAAAAGCGGTCGAATCCGCGCTGGCGGGGCCAGTTGTGCTTCGGCCCATCCGGCCCGCGGAACCTGGTCGCGTGCCACTTGCCGGACATATACGTGCTGTAGCCGGCCAGCTTGAGCACTTCGGCAATGGTTACACAGCGATTGTTAAGATCGCCGCGATAACTTTCATAACCTTTATCTTCCATCATGTGTCCAACACCTGCCTGATGCTGGTAAAGCCCTGTCATCAGCGATGCCCTGGTCGGACAACAGCGAGCGGTATTGTAGAACTGTGTAAAACGCAGCCCGCCGGCGGCAAGCTCATCCAAATTCGGCGTATGGATTTCCCCGCCGAAACAGCCGATGTCCGAATAGCCCATATCGTCCGCCATTATCAAAATAATGTTCGGCTTCTTCGGGGACATCAGAGTGGCAGCCTCAAAGCCAAGGGCTTTGGGGATGGCCGAGTTGATCAAATCCATCCCCAAGCTTCGCTCGAGGCTGCCACTCATTGCTAAAAATGTCGCCCCAAAGCCCATTGCTTTGAGAAAATCTCGACGAGTGTAACACCGCGAACTCATAATTATTTCCTTAATTGTCATTTAATCGAATCCAGCACGGCTTGAAGCCGTTTCCTGGCAGCGATAGCTTCCGGACCGGATGGATTCGGTTTCTGTTCGAGCTTATCGGCAGGCACATCATAAAGGTCGCCGTTGTCGTAGAGTTTCCACCGTTTATCGCGCACAAAACGACGCTTCCTGCGATTGCCCCATCGTGGATCATAATGGCAAAATATCCATTCCCTCGGATTGCCCCTTTCACCGCGAAGCTGAGGCAGGAAACTTCTGCCGTCGACCGGCATATCGCCGGGGATTTCCATGCCCGCAGCTTCAGCGAAAGTCGGCAAAAAATCGCTGAAGTCCACAAGGTCACCACACACCTTCCCCGCGGGAACCACACCGGGCTGGTTTACGATAAGAGGAACACGAGTACCGGCATCGGTCGTCCGGCCCTTATCGCCCTGAATGATGCCGTTCGTCGTTTTAGATTTAATGCTCTTATTCGTGCCGTTGTCGCCGGTAAACAAAACCAGCGTATTTTCCCGTAAACCAAGCTCAT
The DNA here is from genome assembly GCA_016936275.1 of Sedimentisphaerales bacterium. GTDB lineage: Bacteria > Planctomycetota > Phycisphaerae > Sedimentisphaerales > Anaerobacaceae > JAFGPJ01. The sequence goes on along the minus strand of JAFGPJ010000072.1, from coordinate 1,780 downwards.
CAAGTTTGCTTACTATACGTCCGACGATTTTGTCCATATAGGCAACCATATCCGCGAAGTATTTCGCGTTGTTTTTGTGCTCCGGCTTTTCCCAGTCTTCGCTGTCCGGAGTGGGGACAAATGGACTGTGGACAAGTGCCATCGGAAAGTAAAGGAGAAATGGCCCGATTTTGTGCCGTTCGATGAAATCCAGGGCATAATCACAGGAAACATCAGGGCCGTATTTACCCTTAAGACCATCGGGAGTTTTGCCGTTTTGAACCATTACGGGATCCTTATAGCGCGAACCTCTGTCGGTTATTTGCCAGAGGCAATACTCGTCGAAGCCTACCTGCTGAGGCAGACTGCCGGTGCCGCGAACCTCGGCGCTCTGATTGACGCTGCCGTACAACTGCCATTTGCCCACGACGCAGGTCACATAGCCAGCATTCCTCAGCAGATGACCAAAGGTTTTCTGCTTCGGATCAAGTACACCGAAGTTCACATAGTTGCGGAAATTATACTGACCCGTCATGATTTTAACGCGCGAGGGCGTACACAAGGGCTGTGAATAGCAGTGCTCGAAACGCATACCAGTCGCGGCAAGCACATCCAGCACGGGCGTTTTGTAGGATTCGCTTCCGTAACAGCCAAGACATTCATAGCCGAGGTCATCGGCTATTATCAGCACAATGTTTGGCTTTCTTGAAGATTTAAAAGTGGCAGCCTCAAGCGAAGCTTGGGGATGGATTCGTTCGGGTCGGCCATCCCCAAAGCCCTCGGCTTTGAGGCTGCCACCCATTTTCAGAAACGTTGCCCCCAGACTCGCCATTTTAATGAATTGTCTTCGATTTATTCCGGCCTCCATAGCAGCTTATTGTTCTTACTTCTCGATACGTTTGGCCAACTGGTTTTCACCCAGCTTCAGGTTTGAAAGGTGCAGAGCAACTTCTTTTCGTATATCCTGGATAACTTCCGGATGGTCTTTCGAAATATCATATTTCTCAGATGGATCATGACCAAGATGATAAAGCAGCGGGGGATCGTGCATCTTCTCGGGGCCACTGCCGTATGCGGGCTTTGTGATGAAATGGACCTTGTAAGGGCCTTTGCGTGCCGCATATAGCTTAGCGCCTCGGTAGTAGAACATCGTCTTTCGCGGGCTGGAGCCGGTTCCGAAAATGGCAGGTGACAAATCCAGACCATCAACCTCACGGTCATCGGGCACTTTCACTCCGGCCAGTGTCAGAATCGTTGTGTACAAATCCATAGTGGCGCCCATATCATTCACTAAGCCGGGCTTGATTTTGCCGGGCCACCACATAATACAAGGCTCGCGCATTCCGCCTTCGAACGTGCAGCCTTTGCCTTCACGAAGCAGGCCGGCCGAGCCCCCGTGCTCGTTGAAAATGAGCCAGGGGCCGTTATCCGAAGTGAAGACGACAAAGGTATTCTCGGCCAGGCCTTCACGTCGCAGGGTTTGGAGTATCTGTCCGACGCCCCAGTCTATCTCTTCGACGACGTCGCCGTACAAACCTCGCAAGCTCTTGTCTCTGAAATTCTCCGAGACGAACAGCGGAACATGAGGAAGACTATTGGCCAGGTAGAGGAAGAAAGGTTTGTTCTTGTTCTTTTTGATGAATTTGACTCCCTCCTCAGCATAGCGTTTTGTTATCGTGTTCTGATCCGCCGGGCGTTCGATAATTTCTTCATTGCGCATCAAGGGGACGTTCCAATATTCGATTTTCGGTTCGAGGAACGCCTGCCGGCCTTCGCCGGCAATTCTGTCCATATCATTGCT
>JAFGPJ010000071.1 GCA_016936275.1 Sedimentisphaerales bacterium | reverse complement strand
GGCAGCAGCCTGTAATACGGCACATTTCTTTCGATAATTTCCAGCCATCGGTCAGGAAATGGCTTGGAAATCAGCCGATTTCGTCGTCTTTTCTCGAATCCGAACATATACTCTTCAGCTTGTGAAAAACACGTTTTTATGCCGTTATACCAGATTTATACCTGATTGACGATTATTGATTTCAAAATCGAAAATGCCATGTAACCTTTTTCCCGCCAGCGCCACTATCCTTACAGAAGAAACCCAAAACGGGGCAAAATACAAAAGAGCAATTAAAACTTAATGAAAGGAACTGGAAATGAAAAAGGCAAAAATCACAACAACGATCATTGTAGTGTTGGCATTGACGGTCTTAGCCGGCGAGGCGCTTGCTCAGCCGGAAGGCCGCGGTCGCGGCGGACAAGGATGGGGCGGTGGTCCGGAATGGGGACGAGGAATTGCCGGCAGACCACAAATGAACGCAGACCTTGATTCCGCACAGTCGGATAATCCCTGGGCACCTGGACCATATTGCCCATGGGGTCAGGGGCCGAACCAAAACATCCGGCCACGACAAGGCAGAGGCCGAGGTGGATTCGACAAGGATTTTCAGGGACCACGAGGCCCATATTATCAGTATGGTCAGGGGCCGAATCAGAACACCCAAGGGCGGCAAAATCGAGGCCCCGGCAGATTTAACAGGAATTTCCAAGGCAGAGGGCAGGGTGAATTCAACCTGGGTTTCCAGGGTAGAGGTGTAGGACCACGCGGCCAGGGCTTTGGACGTCGGGACATGATGACGCAGCGTAGAACTTTTGCCGGCAGAGGTGGAAGAGGTCCGGTTATTCAAGGTAGAGATGATAGAGGTTTCCAAAACGCAGGCCCCGGAATGCAGGTTAGAGGCGGCAGAGGTTTCAACCGCAGCAATATACCCCAGGGCTGGGGCATGAATAACTGGCAGGGACAACCAGGCCCCGGAGGTAGAGGCGGACAAGGCCCTCGTATGCGGCCGCGACAATTCGTACCGGAAAATCAGGACCAAACAAATCAGCCAACGCCGCCCAGAGGTAGAGGTTGGACGCCGGGCTATGGACCAGGAACCAGGCAAGGCTGGGGGCCAGGATGGAGACAGGACTGGACTCCGGACCGGAACCTCAAACCGCAACTGGAAAAAGCACCGGATGCCAACGTACCAGATGCACCGATTGTCGAAGAGCAACCGGAACAACCACAGGGCGAATAATGCCGAGAATCTTAAACAATACAATAGCTCGAAAGGGTGGCAGCCTCAAGCGAAGCTTGGGGATGGCTTCTAACGCATTTACCATCCCCAAAGCCTACGGCTTTGAGGCTGCCACCCACCGTATAGTGTGCAAATCGTTGCACACGCGCAATCCCAAACAGCTACGGGGCTTTTTCAATCGATTGAAAGCAGCAGAGAAACCTGGGAATATTTTGGAATTTTATTGCTGAATCTAATATGCTTTCGTATCCTTCACATATGGTTTTATCGATTCATCCAGGCCGGATCATAAGTCTCCGTGCCGAGCAGTTATTGGTTGAACTTATTTACAGCCTAATGGACTCAAAAATTGTCGCTGAAGACCGGCAACAAACGAACGCATCCCTTGCGGCCGAACTCGAAGACATCCGCCTAAGCCGTCAGGGCGACTCCGACGCTTACACCCGGCTGATAAAACAGCACCAGTCGCACGTCAGCAGAATACTGTGGCGTTTCAGCCGGGACAGGCTCGTGCATGAGGAGCTGGTACAGGACGTTTTTGTCGAGGCGTACATGAGCCTGCACAGCTACCGCCAAAAGGCCCCCTTCGCTCACTGGCTTTCGCGAATCGCGACCCGCGTCGGTTACCGCTACTGGAAGCAGATGGCGCGCCGGCATGAAACGGAAAGTTTCTCTCTGGCTGAATGGGACCAGTTGCCTGACAAGTCGCCCGATGAAATCGATCCCGGTCAGGCTGCCGATATACTGCATCGCCTTCTTGCGCAACTGAATCCGCGAGACCGGCTGGTCCTGACTTTGCGATACCTGGAAGGATGCGACGTAGCCGAAACCGCCCGCCGAACGGGCTGGACAAAGAGCATGGTAAAAGTCCAGACGCTGCGGGCCAGAAAGAGACTTCAAAAGCTTTTCGCTCAAGCGGGAAAGGAGCAGAGAAGATGAAAAACGAAAACCTTTTCGAAGCATTAGCCGCGCGGACCCGCAGTGAGTCGGCGCCGGCAGTGGACGTTGCCAGCCGGGTCATAGCGAGGCTTAGTGCTGAGCAGAACCGGATAGAACGAATGGCCGAAAAGCCACTGCTGTGGCTGGCTGCCGCTTCATCGGCATTCGCCGCCTCTGCAGTAGTTATAGCTATCATGGTTTACAACGCCTCGACGGGACCTTTATACGAAATTTCTCAAGCAATTGCATGGGTGGCACAATGAGCCGGAACCAAACAACCGACAATACAATCGTCAGCAACATTAATAAAGCCCACATGTGGCGAATGGCATTTTTCGGCCTAATCATCCTGATAGCCGGCATAGCAATCGGCGGCTCGTCCATGCTGATTTTCGCGCCGAACAAGCTGACACAGCCGCCGTCCGGCCCGGAATTCAGAAGCCTGCGAATGATCCCTCCGCTAAGGCGGGACCTCGGCCTGACCCAGGAACAGGCCGAGAAGATAAAGCCCATTCTCGATAAGCACATGCAGAAGCTCGATACAATTCGCACTGAAGCACGCTCCGAAATAACCGAGACATTAAAACAAATGAACCAGGAAATTGCCGCAATTCTCACCGATGAGCAACAACAACGCTGGCAGCGAGAAATTGACCAGCTTCAAGATGAGCTTCGTCCCAGGGGCGGCCCCGGCCCAAGACGAGGCGAGGGACCCGGCGGCCCCCGCTTCCGTGAAGGGCAGCAGGAACGCCCCCGCAGAGGCCCCGGCCCGGGCCCAGGCCCCTTCGGCCCTCGACGTCGGCCAGAAGGCCCAAATGTACCGCAAGAAAGCACGAATAACAATTCAGCGGAAACTTCCGAAGAGGCGCCTACAGAATAATCGTAGAGTAGGCAAATCCCGTTTTTACCTATGCGGAATAAGGTTACGCTACTCCTAACTACCCCCGAGTTATCGACTCTTTTTTATTAATTCGCACATCCGGCGTTTTTTTCCCATTTTCACCCTCCCGTAAACCGGTTTTTCCCAGCAGAGATTCCTATAATACTTTACTTTTCCTGCCTTTATATAATAATCCTGATAAGCATGTACGTAAAATTACGTATTTTAAATTAGGAAATACCCCAAGTTATATCCCATTCGCCAATAACCGATATAGAAATATAACAAGCAGCTTATAAGAAATTCTTCGATATGCCAAGGAGCTGGGAGACGTCGATGCCTTAACTAAAACCAGCATACGGCTTTTTCTGAACGTTGTTGATAAAATAAAAGACAGATTTCCAAAATAAAGGGTAAGCACAATGACAGAACAAATGAACAGATCAGTGTCCAGTGGATCATTCGAAAGCCCGGATAGCTGTTCCCATACCATAAGAACGACCTCTCGTACCTGGCTGAAGGCAGGGGACGTAATGAGTAAAAATTTGACCACAGTTAATCAGGGATGCAGTGTAATTTCAGCTGCGAAAATCATGTCGGAGAAGAAAGTATCCTGTCTCGTTGTTTTAAGTAACGGAAATTTATCAGGGATTATTACAGAGACGGACATGTTAAAAAAGGCCGTAGCAGGCGAATATGATTTCCGCAAGGCTAACGTGGAGCAGATTATGTCGGCTCCTGTTCGGAACATTTCCTGCGACGTTTCGGTCATGGACGCCATCAAAATCATGCAATCAGAAAATATCAGGCGAATTGTAGTTGTAGAGGCCGGAAGACCGGTTGGTATCGTTACACAAACCGACATGGTTCGAATTCTGGCATCTTATACCGTCTCGAGAGAAGTCTCAGAAATAATGAGCAGTGATGTTGCCGTTATAGCCTGCTCTGCAAGCGTCAAAGAAGCAGCCAAGCTGATGGCTTCTAAAGATATATCCTGTTTGGTCGCCATGGATAACAATGAAGTAGCTGGGGTCTTTACGGAACGAGACCTGCTTAAAAGAGTCATTGCAATTAAGCGCAATCCGGATCGGACCAGCCTAAAAAAAGTAATGTCTTCTCCGGTTGTAACTGTATCTCCCGACTGTTCCATCATAAGCGCCTGGAAATTGCTGGAAAGGATAGGAATTCGTCGACTGGTTGTTACAGATGGCGAGATTCTGTGCGGCTTGTTAACACAGACGGATATCCTAAAGGCAATCAAGGACGGGCTCGAGGAAGCGGAAGATCACTATTACAGGCTTCTCAACGAATCGGAGCACTGCATTTACACCATCGACCTGGATCTTAATACAATCTATATTAATCATCCGTTTATGAAGTTGCTGGAAGTGACCGATCCGGACGAGCTTTTAAACAAGCCGTTTTTGCCGGAAGAGTTTTGGTACGACCCTCGAGAGCGAGAAGAGTTTTTAGAGAAGCTGAAGAAAACAAGCTGCCAGGTCAGTGAGCTGAGACTGAAAACCGCCGGCGAACGGAAACTCTTCGTCATTCTGTTTTCGATCCGCAGTAAGAACGTCAAGGGCGAGATTAGTGGAAGTCAGGGCGTTCTTTACGACGTCACTGCCCAAAAAGAGCCGG
>JAFGPJ010000070.1 GCA_016936275.1 Sedimentisphaerales bacterium | reverse complement strand
CAGAAGTATGATCCGGAGATTGGCACGCCAATGACAAAGCTGCCGGCCTTTGCCGCGGTCCTGCAGCTTCGTAATCCGGAAGATTTCGACGAGGTGGTTGAAGAAGCGTGGCAAAAAGCTATCGGTCTGGTCAACTTCACGCGTGGACAGCAGGCGATGCCCGGCCTGATCATCGACCGTCCCGTACATGCACAGACAAAACTGACCTTAGCCTATTTCTCCACCGCCGGGATTGAGGACAAGACAAAGCTTGACCAGCGATTTAATATTCGTCCGACATTAGCACTGCCGGGCCGATACGTGATCTTCAGCTCGACCGATGGTCTGGCCCGAGACCTTGTCGATGCCCTGAACCGGGAGATAAAGCAGGGGGGCAAGCCGTTGGCCCAAACCCATAGCCTTCTCGAAATTGAAGGAGGTCAGTTGGCTTCGATTTTACAAGCCAATCGTCAGGTATTGGTTTGCGGCGATATGGTTAAGAAGGGCAATACTCAAGAACAAGCCGAAGCCGGGATCGATATGCTTATCGCTCTGGCGAGATTTGTCAAGCACGTTGAACTCGGTATTGGCATGAATGAAGCTTTGACACAGGCGCGTTTGGAAATTAATCTGAATTTACAGTAACAGGAAATATACACAAACGTTCGATGGCTGCGCAAATTGAAAAACTGAAAGATTCCGGTTGGGCCTGGGCTGAATATGAGCCGGATGCTGAGCGACCATGGAATCTCGCTCAGGCAGGACACCTTTACCGGCGTGCAGCCTTCGGGGCCGGTTGGGACCAGTTGCAGCAGGCGCTTACCGATGGGCCGCAACGTACCATTGACATACTGCTCCAGCCTCAGGGCGACATAGCAGAATTTAACCGCACATACGACGAATATGAAGCGGCCACTGGCTCGATGGACCAGTTGCGAGCATGGTGGCTGCGGCGGATGATTCAAACCCCGCACCCGCTTCTGGAAAAAATGACGCTGTTCTGGCATAGTCATTTCGCCACTAACGCCGCAGAGGTCAAGAGCGCCCGATTGATGCAACAGCACGTCCTGCTTTTGCGCAATCAGGCCCTGGGCTCATTCCGGATCCTTCTAGAAGGTATCTCACAAGATTCTGCTATGCTTCTATGGCTGGGCGCCGAGGCCAATCGTAAAGCACGACCGAACGAAAACCTTGCAAGAGCACTCATGGAAAACTTTACTTTGGGTCCCGGACATTACACGGCAAAAGATTTGCAGGAAGCTTCCAGGGCCTTTACCGGATGGTTCGTGCTAAGGAGCAAGCTGCGCTATATCCCTCGCGAGCACGATGAGAATGAAAAACAAATCCTCGGCCGGAAAGGAAACTTCGCTCGCGACGATGTGCTGCGAATCATACTCGAACAGCCGGCCACTTCACGCCGGCTCGTCTGCAAGTTGTATCGCTGGCTAATCAGCGAGACCGATAAGCCTGAAGAGGATTTGATTGCCCCATTGGCCGAATCGTTCGCGAAGGATTACGATGTGCTGAAACTTGTCGAAACGATGCTGCGATCCAACCTGTTCTTTTCGCCGGCAGCATATCGCCGGCGGATTAAATGTCCGGCTGAATTTGCCATTGGTATAGTCAATGCTCTGGAAGAATCGGTCTCCACAACGCAGCTCGCGAATGATCTTACTGATCTCGGCCAGAACCTTTACGATCCGCCGACCATCAAAGGCTGGGCCGGCGGAAAGCACTGGATCAACAGCACGGCGATAGTTGCCCGCCGGAATCTTGCCGCGGCATTGCTGAGGGGCTCGGGCCCGTACGGCAACAAACTAAATCCCTTGGTTGTCGCCCAAAGGCATGGGTATGCTACGCACGAATCCGTCCGGCAGTTTCTTCTCGATCTTTTCCTGCAAAGCGACCTTGACTCCGACGTTTACGATTCGCCGCAGAAACCTGTTAGTGGAAAGGATGATGGCATGGAAGAACAAACACGTTCTCTTGCGTATGCAATTGTCACACTTCCTGAATTCAACCTGGCTTAACTTGAGAGGTAATACAATGTCCTGTACACGACGCGATTTTTTGAAGGCCACTATGGGAGCGGCAACGATGCTGTCACTCGCATTGCCGGCACCAAATGTTCTGGTTCGTGCCGCGAGCACCGGCGACGCTCAGCGAGATGACCGCGACACAGTTCTGGTAGTTGTTCAACTATCAGGCGGCAACGACGGACTCAATACGGTGGTTCCATACGCTGACGACGAATACGCACGAAACCGTCCGACGCTGCGCTTACAATCTAAAGACGTCCACAAGATCGACTCATATATAGGCTTTCATCCGCGAATGGAGGCATTCTCGCGTCTTTACAAGGACGGATACCTTGGCATTATCCATGGCATCGGCTATCCGAATTCGGATCGCTCTCACGACGTCGCGATGCGTCACTGGCATACCGCCAAACCCGGTGATCCCAATTGTCAGACGGGCTGGCTGGGCCGGGCTGCAGACAGCGTCTGGTATGCGAATCAGAAGGATATGCCTGCTGTGTTTGTGGGGCCGATCGCTCAGCCTTTTGGCATGAGGGCTGAGCACGTAATCATCCCGTCTATCCAGACGCCGGATGATCTGACTATCGGTCCGGCACCGGGCGAATCACAACGGAAGCGGGCGGTCGAGTCTTTCCATGCGGACAAAGACAATCCGCTGCTCAACCACCTGCGGGACTGCACGGCGAATGCCACTGCCAACAGCCGAAGAATCGATGCGGTGGTTAAAGCAACCAATACGGCAGAATATCCATCGTTCCGGCTCGCCGAGACTTTTCGTGCCGTTGCCAAACTGATTCGGGCCGACGTCGGCATAAGAATATTCTTCACCGAGCTTGGCGGCGGCGGAATTGGCGGTTTCGATAATCACGCCAACCAATTAGGCAACCACTGCGCCTTGCTGCACCAATTGTCCGAGTCGCTGGCCGCTTTTGTTTATGACTTGAGAAAAGACAAGCTTCTGGACAGGGTCCTGGTAATGACGATTTCCGAATTCGGAAGGACTGTCAAAGAGAATGGCCGGCGTGGCACCGGGCATGGCGAGGCCGCACCAATTTTCTTAGCAGGCGGCGAACTAAAAAGCAGGCTTGTCGGATCGCATCCGAGTCTTACTGATCTGGATAACGGCGCCATGAAGTTCCACACTGACTTTCGTCGCGTTTATGCAACTGTGTTAGATAAGTGGCTTGGCTTCGAAAGCCGAACTATACTCGATAGGCAATATGAACCACTCGATATACTGAATGTTTAACACTTCAAACCCGCAGTCTTACTTAAAACGAAAGTTGTAGAATATCAAGATCAATCGGTGTGCAGGGAAAAAATAGAGTGATAGCATAGGCATATCAGAGCAAGTCATTACAAATACGGCACTTATAAATATCCCTGGAAGGATTAGAACCTTCAACCTCTGGCTCCGGAGGACAATGACTGAACAGATTGGACGGAAGATATGTGAACATCACTGGCGCAGATATCGAGACAAATGGGATAATTTTGACTTATTTGTAGTGTTTGGCTTTCGCAGGCCACCCGAGGCCTGATTCTTCTAATATATGATCTCATTTATCTTCTGTAATAGGACAGGTGGTGTATGTTGATAGCGAGTGGCCCTTCTCTTGTTATCTATGTCGTGATACACACGCTCCACTTGTTCTATATCCAGGTGGACCGCCTTTGCAACTTCCTCAGGCGGTATAATGTGATTCTTGGCATACAAGCAGAGGTCCAGAATATCGTGCGGTACAGAGAAATAGAATTCCTCCTGGTCTTGTGGTATCGAATAGGTGTCAGTTGTCGGTAGGCGCTCGCAGATATCTTCCGGCAGTTTGAGAAACTCGGCCATTTGATAAACTTGCGTCTTGTAAAGATGTGCAATTGGTTTAATATCGCCGGCTCCGTCGCCAAGTTTCACAAAGAATCCCTGGTCGTACTCCTGGCGGTTTGGTGTCCCTGCAACGGCGTAATTTAGTTTATCAGCATAATAATATGTTAACATCATTCTGATACGCTGCTTGAAATTGGTAGCCGCTACGATTTGGAGATATGCTTCTGCGGGTAGCCTCGCCTTTATTTGCCTGCCATCTGGTGACTGGACGACCACTGAAAAAAGCCGCAATTTGCTTTGACCGAGCAGAGGCGGAAGTACAATCTTGCATTTATAGTCTTGATTATATTCAGGTATTATGCTTTTGATCGCTTCATCACGATACCGATAACATCCGACTGCCGTCAGAATCTCTGTAATGTCTTGTCGCTCCGCCCGTATACCAAGATGATCTACAATCATATCGCTAAGCGTCATCGTTTGAGTAGAAGATTCCTTTTCCGGCAAGAGAAGCCCAAACACTTTGTTTTTGCCTAGTGCCTGAACACAGAGCGCCGCTACAAGACTGCTATCGATTCCTCCGGACAGAGCGATAACGACGCCCCTCTTCTTAAACCTGCTTATTATACAATTTCGTATACCTGCTGCTATTATCGCCAGCTCTTTGTCGCAATCCAGCTTAAGCGCATCCAGGGAAAGGGTTTTACTTTTCTGTGTGAGACTCATTTATGAATTTCCTGTAACTTTTTCCTGTTAATCTTGCCGTGTGAATTTCTGTGTAAATCTGAAACAAATTCCACATACTTGGGGACCAATAATGGCTCCAGGTTGCTCACACAGTATTTTAGTACATCTTCCTCTCTTAATTTGTCAGTTGTCCGCACAATAAACACTTTTATCACCTGTCCCAGCATTTCATCCGGCACACCGACCACCGCGGCCTCGGCAACGTGCTGTAACTCACAGACTACATCCTCCACTTCCCTGGGGCTGACCCGCTCGCCTGCAGTTTTGATCATATCGTTTTTTCTGCCAACGAAATACAAGTATCCCTCATCATCCTTCCGGAAATTGTCACCAGAGTACAGCCATCGCGAGGCGGGATAATCTCCGGGACGATAAACGTCACCGCTCATCTGCGGGTCATTCCAATAGCCCTGCATTACGTTGGAACCTCTGATGGTTAGCTCTCCAATTTCTCCAGGCCCTACCTCATTTCCGTTATTATCCACAATGCGAACTTCACAATTCGGTATCGCCTTGCCTACCGAAGAGGGCCGCCGGTTCAGCTCCTTACCCGCAAGGTAGCAGACACGCACGCACTCAGTCAGACCATACATGTTAAAAATCTTTGCGGAGGCAGCCAACCGGCGTAAACGAGTAAGGTGTCCAACCGGCAGGGCATCTCCCGCGCTGGTTATATAGCGAAGCGTGCTGAAATCATATTTGCTGATATTCTCCATTTGCAGCATTATAGCCGCTATGCTCGGTACCAATGGAAAACCAGTGACTTTCTCTTCGGCAATCAGATTCAACGTGGCTTGAGGGAAAAAAAACGAACGTTCGAGAATGACTGTCCCGCCAAACATTATGGATGTAAGAATCTGATATAGACCGTAGCCGAATGATAACGGCAACACGTTAAGAACGATATCGTCCTGCCGATTACCGATGTATCGAATGATACTCTTGGCTGCGGAAATCATATTCTGGTGGGTGCACATCACCCCTTTAGGAGTGCCGGTCGTCCCGGATGTGTAGATCAGGGCAGCCAAATCGATATCAATGCAGCGAGGACTGGTATCTTTTTCCATTGCGTACTTCTGACCGTTTGTGTCAGGCAATTCGGAAAAAATGGAGTCCCAGCCAACGCCTGAAACTCTGGATGAGCTGGCAGTATCTCTGCCAGTACCAACCCATATGATCCTGAAGTCTTCGTCGATCCCCTCTAAGGCCTGATCTATAATGGATGCCTGATTCGACCTGGCAATCAAAATCTTTGCGCCGGAATTTTCTATGATATATCTCAATCGGCGTGCCTTAATATTGCTTTCGATAATAACAAACACCCCACCTGTCTTGAGTACTCCGTAGAGAGAAACCACAGTCTCAGGACAGTTGCCCGTAAGGATAGCTACTCTATCATGCCTGCGCATCCGAAGATCAAGAAGCGCCTCGGCAAAGCGATCTGAACACACATCAAGCTCTCTGTATGTCAAGCGATCTTGACCGCAAACAATGGCCTCCTTGTTCGGCGTTTGGAGAGCAGAACGGACAAGCCAATCATGAATCAGAGTTGGATCAAAATTGATCATGGCCAAATCTTACGTCAATTATTTGTACTAACGGACATTATCACCAAACAAAGGCGAATCAATCTGTAAAACGTTGCAGATGGGATTTTTCCAACCTCATCGTAAAGGGTTGTTGATTATAAAGTTTTCTTTTGACTCAACTTCTCCTCAAAAAAGCTCGACATCTTCCGCAGAGTATCGAAGTTCTCTGGATTCAGCTCAGAGTCTGGGATCTTAATAGCAAACTTTGTCTCGACAAAAGTAATCAATTCAAGAAATCCCATAGAGTCGAGTATGCCGCTCTCATGAAAAGGGATGTCTTCATCCAAATTGCCCACGTCCCCAAAGAGTATGTTATCAACTATATAGCGTCTAATCTCCTGCTTTACCTCCATTTGTTGGTTTCTCCTATAGGGCTTCATATCTTCCTTAAACCGGGATTCCAAATACACGTCAATGAAACACTCCTGTAAGCATAACGTCCAATAATATCACGATCTCGTCTCAGCGTCAATATTTTTTGGCAGTTTAAGTACACCATAGATGAGATTTAAAACGCGATATTAATAAATATGGCCAATAATACCCAACGAGGGTTAACCGCCCATTCTATGTCCACAAAACACCTCTGAGGATCATTTTATGAGATTCTGTGGGCTTGTGTTAAGTTTTATCAGGTTTATTCTGTAAGATTCGATCCCAGTGGATATAAATACCATTAGTTACGAGTTATACAATAGTATGGTCCTATAATGCCATTATGCATATCTTCGACCCTGATGTCGGTGTACATGTTGGAGGTTGTGTCCGGACAACGTCCGATTTTGTTTTCAGGCGAGAAAACGAGTTCCCCTGACGCCATCAAAACCAAATCTCCGAATATCCCCGGTGCGACTCGAACGCACAACCTCTGGCTCCGGAGGCCAATTTGTTAATCTTATAAACATCTGTGTTTTCATAAGTTATGAAAACGGCCTAACTTGCGGTATCAGAATTGCACCACATGCACTGCATGCAATGCATGCAATGCATGTTGCGGCGATTTGTAGTATCAAATTAGTATCAAAATCCCTAAGCTCGACTTTTGCCATTTTACATAGTCATGCTGCCTGGCTGAGATAATCCAGCAGCAAAGTTTTTAATTTTGGTGGTAGTTTT
>JAFGPJ010000415.1 GCA_016936275.1 Sedimentisphaerales bacterium | reverse complement strand
TTGTCATCGGGCTGGTGGTTTACTGGATTGTGGATTTTCTCGAAGGCACTCGTGGCGAAAGGCTTTTCCGTGCCGTCTTATTCATTCTCATAGTCGGCTTTTTGGTCATGAAGCTGCTTGTCGGCCAGTTCCAGTTCGAGCGGCTGCAGTATCTTTACAACGGATTTTTAATCGGCGTATTGATTATCGCCGTGGCTGCATTTCAGCCGGAAGTACGAAGGGCTTTGATGCGTATCGGCCAGAGTCATTTTTGGTCGAGCGTATCTCAGCAACTGTCGCGGACAGTCGAAGAGCTGGTTACCGCTGTAACGGTATTATCCGAAGCCCGAATCGGGGCCATTATTGTTATTGAAAAACGTGTGGCGTTGGGCGAATTCATAGAGACCGGCGTCAGAATTGACGCCCGTGTGACTGCCGATTTGCTCAAGACTATTTTCCAGCCCGGTACAGCTCTGCATGACATGGCGGTTGTAATACGAGGCGATAGAATAATAGCTGCCAGGGTGCAGTTGCCGCTCGCCGAGGACGGGGGCTTCGGCGGCGCTTCACTCGGATCTCGCCACCGAGCGGCTATAGGCATAACGACCGGCTCGGACGCCATCTGTCTGGTGGTAAGCGAGGAAACAGGTATAATTTCTGTTGCTGAAAACGGCAAACTTTCACGAAATATGGACGAGGGCCGGTTAAAAAAACATCTTTCAAGTGTGCTCTCATGAGTTGAGCCGTGTCGGATGTGAAGTACGATGGCAAAAAAGATCAAATACAGCAAGATAACGATTGTTATATTTTTGACGGTTCTGATCTGGGTTTGGGCGGACCTGGCCCTCGATGAGACGCTGCCCGAAAAATCCGCTGTTGTTGTTGTAGATGAATCGGTGGATCCGAAGCTCTGGATAAGCTTCGATAAGTCTGCTTCGGCGGATATAAAAATATCCCTTTCAGGGCCTCATACTGCGGTAACTACTCTGGACATGGAGCTTCGCAAGGGACTAAAACCGCTGGAGTTTGTCTTTAACGCTGTACAGGAGCGAATGGACAAACCCGGCACCCATTCCTTAAAACTGCTCGAATTCCTCCACAAAGACAGAGAGCTCAGGCGACGCGGCCTGAAGGTTCTGTCCTGTGACCCGAATCAACTTTCCGTGAACGTTGTGGAGCTTGTCAGGAAATCGTTGACTGTCGAATGTTTCGATGCGAGCGGCAATCCTCTCAAGCCCCAGAGCATCGAGCCGGCAAAAGTCGACGCGTTAGTTCCTGTTGACAGCCGCCTGACGGCCAGGATCGTACTTACCAAAGCTGAAATCGAGCAGGCAAGAAAAGCACCAATGAAAAAAATCCCGAACGTCGAGCTTGCGGCAGAGCATATTAGAGAGTCGTCAACAGCCGTAGAGATCAAGCTGGTGCCGGAAGAAGATCCGCTCACTGTCCAGAGAATCGAAGACGCGACAATCGCTATTGCCATGAGTCCTACCTTATTGGCGCAATATTATGCTGAAATTACAAATCTGCCCACCGTACTGAATTCTATCACAGTCAGGGCAACAAACCAGGCAAAGGAAACGTATGAAAATCAAAAGTTGCCTCACATGGTACTTTACGTTTTTGATGATGATGTTAAACAAGGCCAGGAAGTTCAGCGCAAGGCGGTTCAATACAATTTTCCTCCAAAATTTGTCCGCACAGGCGAGATCGAACTGAACCAGGAGCCTGCTATGGCCGACTTTAAGTTGATACCTCTGCCTTCTGCCGAGACTGAGTAGGACGCCGGTGAACGAAAGCCATCAGGGTCTCGATTGTCATCCATAATGCCAGCACGAAAATCCCCGCTCCGATTATAGAAAGAAGCCATTTTTCGCCGGCGTATTTTTCGCTGGTCAGGAAAATTATTTCGTTCTTGACCATAGCCCAGTTTGTAATGACCAGCATAATCAGGCACGGCAGAGCGACCACGATATACTTCATGCCGCCCTTGCTTTTTAAATAAAGCGTGACAACCAACAAAGCCAACGCTGCCAGAAGCTGGTTGGCGGTCCCGAACAAAGGCCAGAGTTTCATTGCACCTGTTCCATCTGCGCCTGTGGCAAAAGCAAGTCCCGCCGCGGTAAGCACCACGAAAGTCGTTGCTATCCACCTGTTGGCAAAGAAAGGAATTCGCAGATCGTTTGCCAGCTCACTGACTACGTAGCGCTGGATTCTCGTGGATGTGTCAAGGGTTGTGCCCGCAAACGAGGCAATAAATACGCCCATAAGTGTAATCCCGACTGTCTCAGGTAATCCGAGTTTTGCCATCATATTTGCCGCGCCGATTACTACAGGAGCTATTTTGTCGGTAAGTCCCTTTTCTCCCAGCCATGAGCTGTATTGATGCTGCCATGCGGCTTGCCCGGTCAGAATGGTTCCATCATCGAGTTTGAGTGCTATTCCGATGCCTGCTGCGACACAGACCAGAACCAGCACGGCAAGAAAGCTTTCGAGCAGCATCGAGCCATAGCCGACAAACTGACAGTCGGTTTCTTTCGAGACCTGTTTTGAACTTGTGCCGGAGGCGACAAGGGAATGAAAGCCGCTAATGGCTCCGCAGGCGACTACCACGAACATAAATGGCCAAATCGGCGGAGTGCCGGAAGGACGTGCCCTGTTGAAAGCCGGCGCAACAAGGGGGAGTCCTCCCGAAAGTGATGATAACGCAACTCCAGCAACTAAAAGACCCATTGCGATGAAAAGCTGCCAGGCATTGATATAATCGCGGGGCTGAAGCAGCGTTGTCACCGGCAGCGTTGAGGCTACCCACGCATAAGTCAGCAGGATTATTACCCACAATCCTGTGGGCGGTATCCCGAAGGACTTTCCAAACTGAATGGGGACTAAACCACCTACGGCAATACACAGGTACATTCCAACCACGGCTATCGTTGTGGCTATAGCAACGTTAGCGGTTTTTTTATAGACGGCATAACCCAGCGCAACAGCTATTGGAATCTGCAGCCAGACCGGGACAACAGCGCTCGGGAACCTGGTAAACACAGCAGCAATAACAACACCGAATATTGCAATGACAATCAATAGACTAAGAAAAACCACGGCGAAGAAAATAAATCGCACGCGCATATTGATATACTTAGCGGCGACTTCCGATATACTCGTGCCCTCGTTTCGCAACGAAATAACCAAAGCACCAAAATCATGCACGGCCCCCATAAAAATAGAGCCCAAAAACACCCAGAGTATCGCCGGCAGCCAGCCCCAGATAATTCCTATCGCCGGG
>JAFGPJ010000069.1 GCA_016936275.1 Sedimentisphaerales bacterium | reverse complement strand
CCGGGCAGGATTTATTTTTTTTTTTATTTATTTTTTACCTGCTGAACTGCACCAGCTTACCCTGGCGCACGCTTTGTTTTTTCAAATAGCCTTTCAACCCCCAGAGAATCTGGGGGCTAAATAAATTTGGGTTTGTTTGGGTTTGTTTTTTCAAAACGTTTTCTCCAAGACACAGATTAACACTATTTTTAAATCTGATTCTCTGATCCTCGCCTTCTCCATTCTGTTTCCTGTATTCTGTGTACTGTGTTCTGTTTTTATACATTCTACGACCGGCAATCGAAAAAAGCGGGCTTATTTCGTTAAATTCAGAGAAAATCTCCGTGAGACGGCGTCCTTTATGAGTCAGACGGCATTACACTTGCATCGCAGGGATGATACTGCTTAATTGAAATGGATTAGAGGTTTGCCTTCTATTCGTCGGGATTTTCGGGGGCTTTTTCGAGGACGCCTAATTCTACCAAAGCGTTGTATGCGGCTTTTTGCTCGGCCTCTTTTTTGTTCGAGCCCCAGGCGCTCGTAAAATGACGGTCATCAATAGCCACTTCCAGCTCGAAGCATTTGTTGTGGTCGGGCCCTTTTTCATCGAGCAATAAATACGAAGGCGTTGCGTTAAACTGCTCCTGTGAATACTGCTGGAGCAGGGACTTGTAGTTGCCGTGGTCCTGCTCGGCGTCGGCCTGCTCGATCAAGGGACCGAAATTTCTCATAATAAAATCACGGGCGGCCTCAAAACCGCCGTCGAGATGTATCGCGGCAATAACCGTCTCCAAAACACCCGCCGCCAGAGAGCCCGAAAGGGCACGATTCGAGACCATGCCCTTGCCGACTTTAAGGAATTTTTGCAGGCCGAGCTGACCGGAAATCTGGGCACAGGTCTCACGAGAGACAAGCTTGCTCTTTATTTTCGTCAAGTCACCCTCGAGATAATTCTTGAAATTATCGAAAAGGGCCTGGCAAATGACCACGGCCAGAACCGAGTCGCCCAGGAACTCAAGCCTTTCATTGCTCATCAGGCGGCTGTCAACCGCGGAGGAATGAGTAAATGCTTTAACTAAAAGATTCTTGTCGGAAAATTCGTATCCTATTATCTGCTCAATTTGACGCAGAGTATCTTCATCCATAATTAGCTAACCATCTGCAAACTTGCCAGGGCGACGAATTTATCATCGGCGAACTCGAAAATACCGTCAAGGCCGGTCACTGTAAAAATCCCTCTTGTTGCCGCGGCAACACTGCAGAAAACGAGCCGGTGCCCGCAATCAGTCAGCAATTTTCGCAGCTTCAGGAGCTTCGATATACTGGAAGAAGTGATGATATCGACTTCTGAAAAGTCAATTACGACCTCGCAATCGCCTCTATCCCGCACCATGTCGGTTACCGCCTTGAGCTCATCCCCCATTTCCGGCTCCTGGGGCAAGTCCACGAGAATAATATCTTCAGACCAATCTTGAATCCCCATTATATTCTCCTTTAACTAACAAAACATAAATCTACTGGTATTTTATCGGCATAAGTCCGAGCCAAGTTGAGCAAGAAAACGCGGCAGAATACCTTTTTACAACCTATCTACCGCCGCCCTGCAACCCGGCTGGAGCTTATGTTTACTTCATCTTCCGGGTAATATCGGCTTATAAAGGCCGGTGCTTTTGTAAAACTATTTCCTTGTGAACTCTCTAATTTGAACCATCATTTCGTTGATTCGCCACTCGATAGCCGAAAGAATCCAGAATTTGAAGTGATTAACACGCATCTGGATGTGTATCATGTAGATGATTTTTACCGATAGCATGACTGTTGTAAGTTCGACCATTAGAAGCCGTAATTTCTCATCAGCAAATATAGAAATCGCGCCGGCCACGATAATAATCGCGATAAATAAGGCATTAATCAACTTTGTGCGAAATTTCGGTACACCTCCTATACTGCCTATTATCGCCCTTACCCGCTCCTTTTCTTTCTCGAAATTTTCCAGCGACTGCTTAAGATCACTGATTTCATCCTTAGTTTTTTTGTAATCCTCATTCATAAGCACTCCTTAAAACAATATGTTATCCGGTCGTTTTCGGCGACTTTTTCATATCGTACCTGCAAGCCGTCAAGATTAATCGTTACTATAATAATTCACGGATTTGGCAAGTACAAATCCCTTAATATGCCTGGTAAATACATTTATCCACGGACTTTGCCGGCATACAAATCCGAATTTTTGTTGACAAACTTGAATATTTACGGCAGAATTCCGAATTTCGGTAATGAAAGAATTTCAAACAAATAATATTGAAAAAGGTATTTAATGCAAGAATAGTTCACGTATAGCTTTTGGTTCTGCAAAGTCCAGCAGTTTTCTCCTCTTTCAGCCATACCAATTCGTTTTATAGAACTCGAACAATTTGTAAAAGAGGACATTGCTGGTAAAGCAACACTGCAGAAAGGATATACGAGGCAATATTTGCTGTAAAAAATCCGAGAATTTGCTGTAAAATTTGGAAGATTTGGCTAAACTTGGGGCAACCCGGCGATTTAACGGGGTAAATTCACGTAGAATTTCGAAAAAATACCAAATAAGGAGTAAGTTAGAATGATTAAAATGATTCAAACAAAACTGAAAACAGGCAAGAAACATGGCAACCTAATGGAGCCTGCCGGACACTTGGAGCGTGGATGGGTAATCGCAAACCATAAATTGGTTTCGTTCCACGCCGCTTTTATATCGTCGGTGCTCAGTCTGCCGGCGGCAGCGCTGGCAACTATAGCAGCTAATCCGGATGCCAACATAAAGATCGAGGTGTTGAAATTCATGTTCATGAGCTGGGAGACCGTTGTCTCACTGGCTATTCTTTATTTGTCCTGGCACATCGGTATTGCTATCCACGAAATGGGCCACTTTTTGACGGCAGTCAAGTTAACGGCGTTGAACAAGGATTCCCAGGAAAAGGCGGATGCGATAACACAGGCCGGGGGCGGCAAGTTCGGCTGGTATGCTCAAATGTTTCTGTTGATTCCCTGGGGCAAGTTCTACGGTGTTAAAAAAGAGGGCGGCAACTTTGCCCCTGATGCTCCTTATAACCTTGCAGTTGCGGCGTCGGCTCCGATCTGGAGCGGTTATTTGGCATTGATTTTCCTACCGATTGCGGCAGTCTGCATCGGCACAGGATTAGCCGCTGGCCAGGATTGGCTTATCTATATCGGTCGATTCTTCCTGGCGCCGGGCTGCGTGGGTATGCTGGACAGACTGCTGGCCGACCCAGGCAAGCTCAGAGAATTCCGCGCCAGAGAGAAAACCGCTGCTGAGGCGGCCGCAAGAGCTGCTGCTGCGGCTTCAAAGGACAGTTGGATGGCGCAGGTCGGCCAGCTCAAGAAGAAACTGCTTGCAACCCGAATGCAGTCAGTCACACTGAAGGATGGAGGCAAGGTCGCAGCCCCGTGGCAGTTCCGAAACTGTGCAATGGGCGGCAGACATACCGAGAAGGAATATCCCGAAAGCAATATCTCCATGCAGGAAAGTATGTTCATGCCGCTTTCGACAAAGACATACGAAGACGCCCAGGAAATGACGGTCAGGCTGCAGTACCGGCTCAAGGAGATCATAGAGGCCGCTCCGGGCGCTAAGGTCATGGGAGTCGGTCTTGAAGGCGGTATCGCACCTTATGTCGACAAGGAACCGCAGGACAAGGTTCCTGAGCAGAGAATGTGGCGGATGATGAAGCAGGCCATTCTGGACTGCGAGTACGTTCCCGGCGTTGACGTGGCCATCGCGCTGGATCCCGCGGCCTCCGAGCTGGAGAATGCCTACCGTAAAGAGCGAGGCGAGCCGGACGCGGTCGGTATGTATCGCTTCTGGCGCGACAAGAGCAAGGTTGAGATGAGCCGTGACCAGATTCTGGACCTCTATAAGCAAGCCATGGAACAGGGCATCCCCGTCCTCTCGATCGAGGACGGCTTCGGCGAGCGTGATCATGAGGGCTGGAAGAACCTGATGAAAGAGCTGGGAGATAAGGTGTTCGTCATCGGCGATGACCTGGTCACAACCAAGGACACAAATATCGAGAGCTGTGCCAAGAACGGCGAGATTAACGCATCCCTCATCAAGGCCAACCAGATCGGAACTCTTACCGAGACGATTCTGGCCATGCTGACTTCGCTGGCCTACGGCGCCGAGCTTGTTGTTTCGCACCGCTCCAAGTCACCGAACGACCCGTTCGAGGCGGAAATCGGTACGGCGATGAACGCTTTGGGCGTCAAGTGCGGCGGCGGCGCTAACACCGAGCGGCTCCAGAAATATGGCCGCGTCATGGAGATTATCGCGCTGGCAAAGGCCTCCCAGAGAGAAACCACCGAGGCCGAGCGCAAAGAACTCGAGGAGAACGTAAAGGAACTCGTTCGCATACTTACGGGCAAAGAGGATGTTTCCATCATGCCCGACGCGGCCGAGCTGGATATTGCTGCTCTGGTGATGAAAATGCTCGCCGTTGAGGCGGTCAGCGGTACGGAAGAGGCAACCAACGCCGGAATCCCCTCCGCAGCGGCTACCTTGTTCTTAGGCAAAACCGGCATCGTCCGCTTCAAAGGCTCGACACCGCTCGGCACCAGCGCCGGTGAGGACGAAGCAATCCACTATGTGGACAGCATCATCGAACCTTCGGAGACCACAAAGAAATACCCCGACCTGTTCAGAGACGCCGGTGATGGCACGTTCAGGTTCAAGAAGGACGTGAAAGCTGACGCTGTTCGGGCCAAAAACGATGAGAAACTTACGGCTCTCTGGCGGAAGTCCAGACGCTATGACGGCATGGGCTGTATGGACGCCGTCAAGCATATCGAAGGTGTTCTGGCCAAGGCGTTTATCGGCAGGAAACTGGCCGATCTTGGCAGCGTGCTACAAATCGACCAGCAACTGCTGGGTTTGGAGCTGGAGCAGGCGGTTCTCGCAAAGAGGATTTCCAAGGATGCTCCGAAAGATGAAAAAATCCACGCCATGCAGAGAAAGGGCATCCTCGGTATGAACGCCATCCTGTCCATGTCATTGGCACTGGGTCGCGCTGTTGCAGCCGCCGAGGGCAGGGAACTCTGGCAGCTCCTCCGCGACATCGCCAGTGATACGATGGCCAAATTCGTCGAGGTAAACGCCAAGAACAACAAGAAGAGTCTCGCCGACCTCAAGACAATGGACTTCGACGACTTGCAAAAGCTCTATCGCAGCACGTCCGAGCAAGCCATCAAAGACGGCAAGGAAATCTATGAGCTGCTCAGAGCACAGTTGCCCGTCTATCAGATATAGGGTAGATAACAAATATCAGATTATAAGGATACCAGGTAGCGGGTATCAGGACATCAGATGAATATCGACAACTCGGAAATTCACGTCCTGATACCCCGGTTTCCTTTTTTATATCCCAAAAGCCTCCCAAGAACAACCATACGGGATTACCTCCTCATTTGTCCACTTTCGTAACTTTCTACTCAGCTTGTTGTAGCTGATGGCTCCTGCTATATGTTGGACAACGATTTCTCCAGCGCCGGCTAAATCTGCTGTTGTACAGGTAAGCTTGTATATTCACTACCAATGAAGAATTGATTGGAGAAGGAGAAGTCGTATTTTAAAAAATTTCCTTGTAAAACCGTTTTAAGCGAAGGATTTTTTAAAATTGCCTGTATAAGATATAGAAGGCAAAACTACGTATTTTGAGATCGTCCATGGACCAAACAGAAGAAAAGACCTTCATCCGAAAACTAAAGAAAATGGACAAATGGGCATGGGAAGCGTTATGCCGGGAATACTCGGCGCCATTGCTCGCGTTCGTGCAGTACAGGTTTGGTTGCGACCGGGAAAAAGCCGGGGAAATTGTGCAAATGACATTTGTACGGTGCGTAAAATCAATAAGAAATTTCAAACCTTCTCGTGGAACACTGCTTAACTGGCTAAAGACGATTTCAAAAAACGAGATGCATACACTCCTTCAGCAAGAACAAAAACAATTAGCCGCGAAAACATCGAACCTGTCTTCCGTAGAAACGATAGAGGGAATACTTGAAAAGATGGATACCGCTGCTTTGCCTGAGGAGATAATAGCCAAAGGTGAATTTCAATTGCTGGTTCATGAAACTATAGCGGAACTTTACAGCCGGTACCGAAAGGTCCTTATTTTGAAATACGTTGAGAATAGAAAAGTAGCCGAGATTGCCTCGATGTTGGGCCAGTCGGAAAAGGCAATCGAGTCGCTCCTGTCACGCTCACGTCAGGCCTTTAAAAAAGTATTCCTGCAAAAAGCCGGACGAGCGAAATTCGAAGAAGGTGGATTGCTCAAATGAAAAATAATTCGGAACAAGATATCTTTGAAGAAAATCTCAGCAAGATGCTGAATGCGGCTATGAAGAAAACAAATTCAGATTTCGAAGAGAACCTGACCAAAGCAGTCCTTACAGAAGTCGATAAGCAACGCTCGACAGTGAGATACCGACTGTTTTTTAAGAGAATGTCTTTAACGGCAGCAGCGGCGGCAGTAATAGTAATCGCGGCAATCCGGTTCGCCAACCAGGGGCCTGCTGAAAGTTTCGGTCAGGTCAGAAATATCTATGGAATCGTCACCGTAAGCAACGGAAACACATCCGAGAAAGTCATAGAAACTGCTGAGATTAGCACCGGACAATGGATCGAAACCTTATCCGGCAGCAAGGCGGAGATTGTGCTGAAAGACAAAAGCAGGCTATGGCCGGCTCCGCGCACGGTGCTTCAAATCAGCAACGGCAAGGGCGGCCAGCAGGTTTTGTTACAACGAGGTTTCGTGACTATAGAAGCAGCCAAACAACCTCCCGGTAAATCTCTTACGATAAAAACCGATGGTTCCAAAGTCAGAGTCCTCGGGACCAGCCTCGATGTACGTTTGGTAACAAAAACCGACGGTTCCAAACGTACTCGCGTAAGCGTCGCTTCAGGCAGTGTCGAATTGGAGTCGGCCGGTAAAAAAGTGACGCTTTCAGCCAACACCGAAGGTATTGCCGATGAAGGAAAAACGCCGGTAAAACGTCCATCGAATTTGGAAGTAAGCGAAATGGCCCGGCTTTTTAACAAGAATAAAGAACTGGCAATACAGTCCAACGTCAAAGCGGGCCTGCCGGCAATCATTGATTTCAAAGGCGGCAGTTCCGCCGCTGTATGGACAATGGTCCCTCACGACAAGCTCGAAGAAACAAATGTGGGACAATACCTGCTCAAGCTGAAAGATCCCCCTGTCGGAGCAAAGGTTTTTACACTTGAAGGAGCAGAATTGCCGGTCAGTAGTCAAGGTCGAAATCTAAAAATTAATTTCTCCGGCCTTGATGTTGCTCCATCACAGGCAAACCAGCTCGTTTTGTATCTTCCCGAAATCAAAGGTATATTCCAAAGCGATGAAGGAAATATAACCGGGTTTGACAGACCTGCAAGCTCATCTCCAATTGTAACACTACTTCAATTCCGTCTGCCGGAATTGACAAACATCGAACAGATTCATCCCGAGCCTATCGAAACGGCAAGAAAACTCAACAAGCTTTTAATAACGGTTGCAACCGATTCATCAATGCTTGAAGTTTTTGAATGACAATACATACAGACAATCTTTATTTAACGAAAGGGAATTGACATGTTATGCAAGAAACCCGAAGCTATAATATTCGGTTTATTAATCATATCGATGGTTCTTTTTAATACCACAACCGCCTCCGAAAAAGAAGGTATGCATCTGAAGTTTTCCTTGGAAGCTCAACCTGTTACTGTTACAGTGTCCGGGAAAGTAACTGACAAAATCACCGGAGAACCTATTGCAAACGCTCTGGTCCGCGGACATGTAGTTATTTGGAAATATCATGGGCCGGATTTATTTGAAAAGTGTCCATACCTGGAAACCACAACTGATACAGAGGGCAACTACCAGCTACAATTTATTACTCCGCTAACTACATCAGGCCCGATGACAGGCAAAGACGGATTATGCGTGTATGTCAGCGCCACAGGTTACGAAACGAAGCCTAAGTATGGCAGACCTGATGTCACACCGGATAATACCGACTACCCCGATTTTAATTTTGAATTAGGCCCGGGCAAGCTGGCGAAAGGTGTTGTAGTTGACGAGCAGAACAACCCCGTAGAAGGCGCCAGAGTACGAGTTCAAAACGGATCGAACGGCGACTGGAATTTTTTTGGTTCTTTGGGTGAAGCTTTCACTGGACAAGATGGTTCTTTTGAAGTGTGGTTCGGTACGGATAACCAATACCAGACAAGTAATCCCTGGTTATGTATTCTAAAAGAAGGTGAGGGAGCCGGTTTTTATTGGGATATTCTGAACAAAGATGATATGGGAACGCTGACATTATCTTCAGGTGGAAGTATCTCAGGAAGGGTAGCCAATGCAAGAGGCAAAGGGATTGCAAACTGTGAGGTCTCCGTTCGAGGTTACCCTTGTGATGTTATTGCTAAAACGCTGACAGACAATGATGGAAACTACCTGTTGCAGGGAATTCCCGGAGATCCCAGCATAGTCGAGTTTTACAAGAAGAAAAGTAATAGTTTTAAGGGCATCTGGGGAAAAGTAAAAGTTTATGCCGACGTAAATCCTATGATGAGCCTTCAGGATGTGCCCCAATATGAGATCATGGTCCAGGATGGCGAGACCGCGATCGGGCCGGATCTTGTCATCAAAGGTTATGGCACTATAGCCGGCAAGTTGATCGGCGGAGAAACCGTTTCACCTGCCGGTTTGACCGTCGTTCTTGATGGAGATTGGGGAAACTCCGTGTTTACAGATGCTGGTGGGAGCTTTTACTTTTCCTCCATCGCTGCAGGTGAGCATAAAATAACAGCTTATTTATTACACAATGCACAAGGGAGCCGTGGTATAGGAAACACCAAGGTCCAGGTCGAAGCCGGCGAACAATTACAAGATATAGAGATTTATCCGGAGGAAATGGCTGAAATACGAATGCAATTTCTCGACTCCGATGGTAATCCATTAGAGGGAATATTAGCTCAGGCAACATGGACAAAAAATGTTGATAGGCCTTTCATCAACGGAACAATATCCGACAATCAAGGCTGGGCCGTCATATATCTTTACCCGGATGAAACTCAGTATATACATGGCCATGATCCTTCAAAAAATCTTGCTACGGAAAGCGCTGAGGAAATTACACCACGGCAATCCAGTCTCGTGAATGATGTGCGGATTTTAATGATACCTACCGGTTCCATCAAAGGTAGATTATTGAACGAAGACTCACTGCCCCTGGAAGAACCTGTGAACTATCTGATTGATTTTTCGGATGGCTCCCGGGAATACGGAGGTCTTAAAGCAGATCGAAACGGATTCTTTGAAATTAAGAAAATAAAACCCGGCATCGTAACTTTTCAACTAATACATCCATTCCTGGCTTCAACCAGTCTCTCTGAGCAGCCCCTGGAGATAAAATCAATGCAATGGAGGGATATTGGTAATATAGTTGTCTCTTTTCACGCTGCTGTCGTCAAAGGAAGGTTGTTGCGCGAAAACGGCCGACCATTTACCGACAGTATCGTCCGATTCAAAATCGATTACATTAATGGTACCGAGGAATATCGACACGCTGAGCCGGATTCAGACGGATATTTTCAGATCGAAAAACTCAGACCCGGTATAGCAAACCTGAGTATTACAGCAGAATCAATGCTGTACACCAATATACTTGACCGGATTGAAATTAAGGAGGATGAAACGAACGACTTGGGTGCTGTCTCACTTATAAACGGTATCGATAAAGAAAAAGTGCTCCGCGATAAACGCGCTAGTGTCTTTGAGAATCCTGAAGAAATCATTGAGGCTGCTCAACTACTTTTCGATGCTATTCGAAATGCCGACTATGACCAAATACTAAAGTCTTACGTTAATGGAAGATGGAAAAAAGATGGATGGAAAAAATTTCCCCCGCTTCACTATCAGGTCTATACCGATTGGCCCGGCTTCGCATTGTGGTGCTGCAGGACATTCAAAGAGAATCCTATTATCGAAATAGAGTTGGGAGAAGTATTCCTGAATAAAAATAACCTACCTACAGTTTCATACAAGCTTACATTGCAGGATGGGACTATACTCAGTGGTAATCTACCGTTCGAGTACAATTTCGACGGCGACGAAGGACACTGGCTTGGAATCCACGGCATCGACTGGCATTTAAGAGAACAGTAATTTATTGAGGAAAAGCCGGGATTCACAGGTTTCTGTCTATCCAGATCGATGGGTAATTACCGGCATAAATTAGATGAATCACAAAGGAGAATATACAATGAAAAAGATAGTCATTGATCTCGTACTATTAGTGTGTGTTTGCCACATAGCATCCGGTGAGCCGGCCAAAAGCGAGCAAGGCGATTTTATTAAAGTTTACGAAGTGAATAAAAAGGTTTCAGATTTTCCCGAAAAGGAGGATTTGTCGACACCAGAAGCGGCCTACGCTACAATTATGCGCGACTATATGGCTAAAGGAGCGAGCGGCGTCGAATGGTCGAAAATTTCGACTATGAAACTAAAGAGCACCGAACGGAGAACAGTGTCACCCGAAATGGTCCAAAATTACCTGAACGCCCGTATTGTCGAAGTGCGGATTTTCAAAGAGCGTACCGCTCGAGTTTTTGCAGAAATGCAAGCCAATGGGACCACAGGTTACGATCAACGTTCCCTATTTTTTCATAACGGGCGCTGGTTGAATTCCGGACATGACGGTTTGGCTCCAACACTGGAAGCGGCACGGAAGACATTTACCCGAAAATGTGAAAGAATATACAAAACCAACTTAGAACGCATGGGAGAATCCGATACAGCACGCTGGAATCGGCCGCCTATCGATAATCCTGAAGCGCACCTGCAACCCTACGTCGATTTCCTGAAAAAAGAAGGGCGCCAGCCACATACCTTCATGATGAAGGCATTTAAGGAGCATGAGTTAGTAACGATGGGTGAGGTGCATAATCGTCCCCGCTACTGGGCATTTAACGCCGAACTTGTGCGCGACCCGGCGTTTGCTGAGCTGGTAGGTACAATTTACTTAGAGCTGCCTTTGAATCACCAGGAGAATATAGATCATTTTCTGTCCAAGGCTGTATGCGAAAAAGAAATTGTCATAAACATGCTGCGTGACTTTATGGAATGGGGTTGGCCCTGCCAGCCGACCCTTGATTTCTTTATCGCTGTTTGGGAAACGAATCAGAATTTACCTGAGGAGAAAAAAATCCGTATTCGCCTTGTTGATATGCAACGTCCCTGGGAGAAGATTCTCGACAGAAAAGACTGGGGACAATATAACGTCGACCGTGATTTTTTCATGGCTCAAAATATCTTAAAAGACCGCCGGAGCAGCCGGGGCAAACAACGACATGGTTTTTTTATCACCGGTATGGGGCATGCTATGGAGGAGTTTTATTACATAGACCATACGACTCCTCATGAATCTGCGGGATGGCACTTAAAGCAGGTTTTGGGGGACCAATTGTTCACAATTTTTCAGCACGTGCCGGTGATGACAAATAGAGGAGCAGTGAGTGGCCGGCTGGCGTTGGGGCTGATTGATACAGCCTTTGCACAATTAGAAGACCGTCCCGTTGCCTTTACCCTGCAAAACGGACCATTTGGTACGCTTGCCTTTGATGGCATGCCGGATGGTAATATTTATGGTGATTTTCGTGACGGCTACGATGCATATCTGTACCTGGTGCCTCTTGAGAGCGAAATATTTTCTCCATTAATCGAAGGATTCTACTCAAAAGAATACACTGCCGAGATAGACCGTCGCAATCGGCTGATGAATGGAAAACATCTGGATGAAAATTTGATAACTCCCGGGGGAATCACTACTTTACGTTCGTCATTCTGGGGCCAGCCGCGCCAGTGGATTCGGCGATTGGGTCCCGAAAACGCGTGGCACCATGGCGACCAGTGGAAAATAAAAAGACAACAAGAACACTTAGCTAATGTCCGACGTGAGGAATTGACCACCGAACTCGATAAGATATACCGCGGAATCAGAGAGATTGACCCGACAGAACAGTCATGGGAATCCTGGGAAAACAAATTCGGTTTCAACTATCTAACAATGACACGTTGGGACGTAATGTATAAGTGGTGGTGTGATGTTACGAAAGAGCACCCTCTCGAGTCAGTTGAATACGGCCAGTTAAGTCGGAACAATAAAGGACTGCCACAGATTGAAGTTACCACAACTCTTAAAGGCGGCATTACTTTTTCTAAAGAGTTCTTATTTGAATATGATGCGCTACAGGATAGCTGGCAGGCTCAATACGGCCTGGACTTACATTTAGACAATAAATGGAAAGATTTTCCCGAAACCGGGGAAATACCATTGTCTTGAGACCTATTCACATTAACAGGGAAGAGACAGTGAATCGCTTCCAAACCAATCGCTTGAGCAGGTTTTGATGTTTACAACTTTCTATCCAGCTTACGGTAGCTGATGGCTTCTCCAATATGTTCAGCGGTGATGTCGCGAGCACCGGCAAGGTCGGCGATTGTGCGAGAGAGCTTGCAGATTTTGTCGTGAGCGCGAGCGCTTAAGCCGAATTCCTGCATCGCATGCTTTAGCATCATCTCGCCCGCTGAGTCGAGCAGGCAGAACTTCTCGACCTGTTTGTGACTCATTCTTGCATTGGTGTGAATCTTGCCGTCGTCAAAGCGCTCGGCCTGGATGCCCACGGCCCTGATAACATCCGCCCTCATTGCAGCCGAATCGAGCTGGCCGGACCTCGAACGCAGCTTATGGAATGCTATCGTGGGCACGTCGATGTGAATATCAATTCTGTCCACTAAAGGTCCCGAGACCTTCGACAGGTATCGTCTTATCTGTCCCGGCGTGCATTTGCATTGCCGGGCGTCGCTGCCGAAATAGCCACATGGGCACGGATTCATCGCCGCAACGAGCATGAATTGAGCGGGAAATTTGACCGTCTTTTTCGCGCGTGAGACGATAACGAAACCATCCTCTAACGGCTGGCGAATCATCTCTAAAACGTGCCTTGGGAACTCGACAAATTCATCGAGAAACAATATTCCGAAATGAGCTAACGATAATTCGCCCGGCCGGGGCGTCGGCCCGCCGCCGACTAAAGCCGGGCCGCTGGCTGAATGGTGCGGCATCCGAACCGGACGGGTCGCCATTAGCGCCTTGTTATTGCCCAGCAGCCCGACCGATGAGTACACGCGAGTGGTTTCAAGCGACTGCTCCAGAGACAAGGGCGGCAGAATCGTCGCTAATCTTTGGGAGAGCATGGTCTTTCCGGCACCGGGCGGGCCTATCATCATTATATTATGCCCGCCGGCGGCGGCGATGGTCAGCGCCCGTTTGACGCTTTCCTGGCCCTTGACGTCTGCAAAATCAACGTCATAACTTGCCGAAACGTTAAAAAGCTCCTCGATATCGACGTTCGTCGTCTCTAACGGCAACTGGCCCGAAAGAAATCCGACCGCCTGAGCAAGCGAGCCGATACCAAAGACCTCAATGTCCTGAACAACCGCGGCTTCCTGCGCGTTATCGAGAGGCACGAGCATCCGGCTGAAACCTTCCGCCGCCGCACTCATCGCCATGCTCAAAATGCCGTTGACCGGCCTGACCCTGCCGTCTAAGGCCAATTCGCCGACAATAATCGTCTCATGCAAGATAGAGCTGGACAAAACATTCTGGCCGATGAGCATACCCAGTGCAATCGGTAAATCAAATGCAGGACCGGCCTTTTTAACGTCCGCCGGAGCAAGATTTATCAAAGACGCGGTTTTCGGGTGCTTATAGCCGCTATTGACAATTGCGCTTCTGACGCGTTCGGTGCTTTCCTTCACAGCAGCGTCCGGCAGGCCGACAATGATAGACTTCTCAAATCCTCCCCGGCCGACATCCACTTCGACCTCGCAAATGACTCCCTCAATTCCATCGAGCGTCACACTGTGCAGTCTGGCTAACATTTGCTGTTTACTACTGCCCTTTTATTATTTACTATTACTTCGCTGGTTTGCTACTATCTCAATAATAAATAGTAAATCATAAATAGTAAATTATAAACGGTCAAAGGAGCAAAAAAATATGCCTACAGTAAAAGATGTAATTGTTAAAAAACCATCGGACAAAGAAGCCGCCACCTGTAAAACCTGGCCCACATGGCAATGCGAAGCCAGCACTTTCGACTGGGAATACACGGAAAAAGAAACCTGCCTTTTGATAGAGGGCAAGGTAACGGTCACGGACGGCAATGATTCGGTAAGTTTCGGTGCAGGCGACTTCGTGGTCTTTCCCGAGGAGCTGAAATGCACCTGGCAGGTCACCGAGCCGGTCAAAAAATACTACAATTTCGGATAATTACAAGAGATTAATCCCTCAGTTTTGCTCGCCACTGTTCGGCTTTTTCCGGCTTGTTCCAGGTTTCGTAGAGGTTGATGAGGCTGTTCATAGATTCTATTGTGTGTGGGTGAGTGTCACCAAGTTTGAGACGGCGGTCTTCGAAAACTTTATGTAGTAATTCTTCTGCTTCTTCGTATCGTTCTTGCTCTTTGCAGACTGTTGCGAGGTTGTTCATTGATGTCAGTGTCCAGGGATGGTCCTCGCCCAGAATGTGACTACTAATCTCCAATGCCTCAGTAAGTATCTTTTCTGCTTCATCAAATTTGAGCTGGGCCATGTATAATTCTGAAAGGCCGTTCATGCAGCGTACCGTGTCTCGGTGTTCCAGACCTAGCGCCTTTTGTAAACCTTTCAGTGCTTCGTTAAATAACTTCTCTGCCTCATCATACTTTCCCAGATTGGTATATACTTGAGCAAGCCCACTCACCGTCCACAACGTGTAAAAGTTCTCGTCACCATCCATGCGCCGCTGTATTGGCAGTATCTCAAGGTACAGCCGCTCTGCTTGCTCATATCGCTTCTGCTCTCTGTACAACCGAGCGAGGAAGCCTTTGTATCTCAAAGTCCATACTTTCTCATCGTCCCAAACGCCTTCGCGCAACCGAAGCATCTCAAGATACTTGCGCTCGGCCTCGTCGTAACGTCCCTGGTTAAAATATACGTTCCCAAGATTACCCACCATAAAAAGGCTCAGGTTATTCTTCTCGCCAAGCACCCGGCGCGCAATCTGAATGTTCTTGAGGTACAAACCCTCGGCGTCATCATAACGAGCCAGGTCACAGTACACGTATCCAAGTGTATTGGCGAAGTCCAGCATCCTGACGTGTTCTTCTCCGAGTACACGTCTACATGTTGACATGGCTTTTTCAAGCAATTCTGCCGCCTCTGTGTTTCGCCCCTGACCGCAGCGAAGCGACGCAAGATGCCCCATGGAATCCAGCGTATCCAGGTGTTCGGCGCCGAGGTGTTCATTACGGAGCTGCAGCGCACGTTCAAGGTGCGGTTCGGCCTCTTTGGGTTCACCGAGTAGCCAGTATGTCCAGCCAAGCGTGTCTCGGATGTACGCCTCAACGAGGGGCTCGTTCACGAATCTGCCATTCAGACTTTCTGAAGCAGTGTCGAGGAACGAGCGGATGGTTACATCCTGACCTTTGCGTCTGTCAGGACTTACCGAAGCAAGGAGATCGTTACACAAAAAGCTGCTCACGGATTCTGAGATTTGTGCCTGCCGCCGAGCTCGAAGAGCAAACAACGTTGAGATAACAACGCCAGCCGCTAGCACTACAACGATTGCTGCCGCTCCAGTAATCAATGCTCGATTACGCCTTGCGAACTTCTTGAGCCTGTACACAGTGCCGGGTGGTCCGGCTATTAATGGCGCACCCTTTAGGTAGTTCTCGATATCATCAGCAAGTTCGGAAGCTGAGCGATATCGTTCTGAGCGTTCCTTGCGCATCGCCTTAAGGGGAATCCATTCCAGCTCCCTATGTAGCTTCCTGGCAAGCGTTGCGACCTCAGTCCGGCGGCTTTCAGCGACCTTCCTGGCTTCCTCGCCCAGTTTTGTTATACGAGTGCTGGGTGTCTTGGGATCGGTTTCACGGATAACTTTTCGGATGTTATCGATACCGCCTTCACGAAGCGTCTCAGAATCGAACGGCAGTACACCAGTCAGCAAGACATAGAGCAGCACACCCAATGAGTAGATATCAGAGCGGGTGTCGATATCCTCGCTGGCCGTATCAGCCTGCTCAGGACTCATATATTCAGGAGTGCCCAACAGTTGGCTCTCCTCAGTCAAGAGTGTCCGTTCGGTGAGGAGCTGGGCAAGGGCTTTGGCCACACCGAAGTCGATGATTTTGGGGATGGCTTGGTCATTTTCCATCGAAACCAAAATATTTGACGACTTGATATCCCGGTGAATAATGCCCTTTTGATGGGCGTGCTGAACGGCGAGACAGACCTGTCGGAATAAATTCAGCCGGTCTTCTATAGGCAGCTTGTGATGGTCACAATATTCGGTAATGGGTAAACCTTTGACATATTCCATGACAAAGTAAGGCCGGCCGGTCTCTGTCGTGCCGGCATCGTAAACATGAGCGATGTTCGCATGGTCCAATAGAGCCAAAGCCTGGCGTTCAGCCTCAAAACGGGCGATCACGCGTTTCGAATCCATCCCCGGCTTAATTACTTTCAAAGCCACTCGACGTTTGATAGGTTCCTCCTGTTCGGCTAAATAGACAATCCCCATTCCCCCCTCACCCAGAACGCTGAGCAATTTGTAGCGTCCAATCTGGCCGCCGGGCCGTTCCATCAAGATATTGAGCGATGCTGTCCTGGGCGTATGCTCTTCGTGATTTTTGTCATGTTCTTCCTCACCAACTGTCAGGAGGCGTTTTATTCGGTCAAGCTCAGCTCCAAATATAGAATCCGATTGCATCATTGTACTACTCCAGGGTAATCTATATACGTGACCATGATCGTACTTCAGCTACAGAAATTCTGCTATTGACTAAACACTCATGTAATATAATCCCCGGTTTATTCCTGGCGCTGCGCATTTTCTGGAAGAAACCGCAGTAAAAAGTCAAATTCCTCATGTGCCTGCCCTTCGGAGACCACAGTATTTCGAATAAGTTCCATTAACATGCTGCGAAATCGCCGTTTCACGGTCACAATCATATTGGATGCTTTCTTTGTGTCCTCAATGCCGTAATTCTCACATAGCTCAGTCAGTGACGCTGGTTTGCTATTACTCAGAATTGGTTGAAGAATCCGTTCTTGAAAAAACGCCCAGTGAACCTCCATTCCCTGTTCTTGGCACATCGTTTTCACTTCTGCGGTAACTCGTTCCAGCAGAGTTGAGAGCCAGGCATATTGATAGGAATCCTCAGCCGATGCTTGTGCAAAGCTCTGTGGTAAGTCAGGCAGCTCTGCTATATCTAATGATGCCAGCTTCTCCCTCGGAATGCGTTTTTGGGCCTTCTGGTCACGGTCGCGATTGATCAGATATTGATTGAGCGCATAGAGCAGAAACGAACGAAACCGGCCCTTGTCCTTATCAGCACGACCAACAAGATTTCTGTTCAGGACAACCTCATGGAAGAAGTCTTGTGTCAGGTCTTTAGCCTGCTCGTTGCCGTACTCTTTGCAGCGCAAATAGCAGTAAACCGGCTTCCAATATGTTTGAAGCAGTAATCCAATTAACGCCCCGTTCTTGTCGGAACCAGCTTTTACGTCTTCGATCAATGACCAGTGGGTTGTGAGAAAGGCCCCCCGTGTTCCACCCATGTCTGTCTGGTCACGAAATTGCATGTTTCATGCCTCCTGACGCTAATGTCAAACATAGCAATGTTTCTGTAATTTCGCACAGCCGTTCTGGCCATATTGTACCAAGTTTGTGGGATAAACGACAGAAAATATGCCTTTTCAAGTAAATTGGGATTCGGTGGTATCACGTAAAAAAATAATAAAAAATGGTCTCTGCGCGCAGATTTACAAATTTTCCGGGGTTTAAAGAGTGAAAGCTTTCGATGGCAGAGCCCAGGCAAAGAATCGAGTAATGTAAAAGAGAAATATTGGCACTTTTTTGAAAGGAACGAAAAATGAAATGGTTAAATGGTTACAGAATGAGGTTAGTCGGAGTCGTGGCAGTTATTGTACTCGGCAGTGGGTATACGAAGGCGGATTTCAACTTCGGTAAACCCACACCTATTGAGGCGACTATAAATAGCGGGGGCCACCCGTGGTTCGACTGTATTTCGTCCGATGGTCTGGAGCTTTATCTCGATAAACCGATCAACGGAAAAGCGATGTCCGAGGATTGGGATTTGTATGTCTCTACACGACCAGCCACTAATGATCCTTGGTCGATTCCCGTGAGTCTGGGATCTCCGGTCAATAGTAGCTCTTTGGAGAGTTTTGCGTGCCTTTCAAGTGATGACCTGGAACTTTACTTCGTCTCGACCCGGCCGGGTGGCGAGGGTGGTTCCGATCTATGGATCACCAAACGCCCAACGAGATCCGATCCTTGGGATTCACCAGAGAATCTTGGGCCTACTATCAATACTTCCAATGATGACGAAACACCCTGGATTACACCTGATGGCCTGGAACTGTACTTTAGCTCAACACGATCCGGAGGATATGGTGAAGATGACATATGGATCTCCCAACGGACATCAAAAAATGATCCCTGGCAGACGCCGGTTAACCTTGGACCGGTCGTAAACAGCACGAAAAGTGATGCTCACCCGTGCCTCTCACCTGATGGTCTTGTGCTCTTTTTCTCCGATTATGCTTATACCAGTGGGGGGCCGTTCCGGCCTGGTGGTTTAGGTTTATCGGATATGTGGATGACCAGACGCAAAAGCATCACGGATCCTTGGGAGCCCCCGGTTAATCTTGGCCCGGAATTAAACTCGAATACACAAGACCCTCAACCACGTCTCTCACCCGATAGCTCCATTCTATATTTTACTTCCTGGCGGTCGGGAGGTCCCGCATATGGATTTAATATCTGGCAAGCCCCCATCATCCCCATCGTTGACTTCAACGGCGATGGAATTGTCGATGCTAAAGATATATGCATTATAGTCGATTATTGGGGTACGGACAACTCTCTGTGTGATATCGGCCCGATGCCCTGGGGTGACGGCGTTGTCGATGTCCAGGACCTGATCGTTCTTGCCGAACATTTATTCGAGGAATTTCCGCCGTCTGAACCGGTTGAATAGGAAGCGCTGAATAACTCACAGACTTAATAGGGGAAAAGTGAGAGATTTATCTTTCATTTTTTCCCTTTGTTTTTTCCACCCTGCCAGTCCTGGAGATTTTTAGCTAAGATTTCCACATCCTGCTTTGCCATAATGTGGTCAACGATTGCTGGTGGTACTTTCAACTTCACCATTGCCTTATACACTCTTTCCCAAAGCCGGTCTTTTTTGACCTGAGTATCTGCCAGGTATAGTTCGGTCACAAGCTCGCTGAGCTTCTGTAGCATAATCGTATCAAGGTTATTATAATAACCCGATATCACTGATTTTTGGTATTGCGAATATTCTTTCTTTGTCATGGCCCACTTTTTTACAGCAAACTCACGGACAAAGCAAGTCATAAGCTTTTTTCTGGATTTGTCAGGACGGCAGGCTATAATCTCGACATGCATTAACGCGTGATGCTACCTGGGCAATAACTTAATATAGCAGGCATATGAATACAATAAAGTACATACTACCAGTTTTGGTTCTACTGGTTTTGTTATCAATGCCGCCAGAGTTAGGATGGAGCGCTCAAAGCGATAAGGCCGAGGCCGAATCGCAGGGGACCGATTTGCAGGTAGAAACAATAACTCTGGAAGAGCCGGGGCAGGAAAAGAAGCCTGATTTTGAGTATCCACCTGTCTTGTCGCCTGCTGGAAAAGAAGCACTGAATATGGAGTTCAAGGAGAACATTGGAACCGTGATCGGCAGGTTCTATATCTCCCAGAAACAGGATGAAAAGGGCGGGCTGCTGGAATTACAGGCCGATAACGCAGTTATATTCTTATCCGGGCAAGAATCTCAGACGGACGAAGGTAAAAAAAGTGCCGATAATATGCTGACCAGCATGCAGGCAATCTACATGTCCGGCGACATTTTGCTTACTAACGGACAACGAACGATTCGCGCCGACGAGATGTACTACGATTTTCAAAAGAAAAAGGCTATAGCGATAAACGCGGTTATGAGGAATTTCGACACACTCCAGGGGATTCCGATTTACGTCAGGGCTGCAAAGCTCAGGCAGATAGCGGAAAATGAGTTCGACGCCAACGATGTCACCTTGACAACCAGCGAGTTTTACCTGCCCCAGGTTTCGTTAACTGCTTCGAAAATTGAAATTACCGACACCACCGCCGCCGACCAGCAGCAGGGAGAGGTATCGAAAAGCAGCTACGATGCAAGGATGCACGATGTACGTTTGAAGATGTACGATAATACTATTTTGAAATGGCCTTACCTGCGAAACAATCTCCAAAGACCGGACCTGCCGATTAAAAGCATGCATATAGGCAATGACAACATCCGGGGAACGTTCAGCGAAACTCGCTGGTATCTGGCCCGGCTGTTAGGTCTACAGGAGCCGGAAGGAACAGACAGCACATTAATGCTGGATTACTACAGCGATCGCGGCTTCGGCACAGGAATAGAAACAGAATACACGAGGGAGAACTATTTCGGCAAGATTATAGGTTACGTGATTAACGATTCCGGCGAGGACCGCCTCGGCAGGATACGCAAAAACCTTGAGCCTGACCAGGAACTGCGCGGACGTTTCGGCTGGCGGCACAGGCAGTTTCTGCCCCACAACTGGCAGCTTACCGCTGAGGCCAGCTATTTGTCCGATAAAAACTTTTTAGAGAGTTTTTATCGAAGTGAATTCTACGTCGGCAAGGAGCAGGAAACGATTCTTCATGCAAAACGTATTGAAGACAACTGGGGCCTTTCTTTATTAGGCAAGACACGAATCAACGACTTTGTCAATACACTGGAAGAACTACCAACCGCCGAATTTCACTGGACGGGCCAGTCGTTCCTCGACGATAAGCTGACTTTCTACAGCGATTCCCAGGCCAGCAGATTGCGCCAGCGATACGACACATCCTATATAGATCCCGGCTCAGAGCAGTTCTATTCGTTCGCTACGACTCGAAACGAGGTTGACATGCCGATTATTATCGGCAAGGCAAAAATTGTGCCATTTATTGCCGCGACAGCAGCTTATGAAGACGGACTGGGCTTTTATAGAGAACTCGACGGCGGAATAACCGAGGGGCAGGAAGATGCCTGGTTTGGCGAAACCGGATTTCGTGCTTCTACACAGCCTTATTGGAAAGTGTACCCCAATGTCAAATCGGAACTCTGGGATTTGAACCAGATGCGGCACATAATAAAGCCGCACTTGACGGCAGTTGCCTATACCCAAAATGACTCAGTATTCGAACAGAGAGACACTTTGAACGTAGGTATTTCACAAAGGCTGCAAACAAAACGCGGCTTAGGCGATAAACAGCGTACTGTTGACTGGATGCGGCTGGATATGGACGTTACGTGGGTAAATAATTCAGGCGACGCATCGGCCGGTCCTGATAAATTTATCTGGAATAAATCCTTTATTCCGCCGATAAATACGTTTAGCCGGGTGATACCGCAGCAAGACAGGCGCAGCACCGATTTATTCGGGCCGAGGCGTAATTATGCCGGAGCCGACTATAG
Organism: Sedimentisphaerales bacterium; assembly: GCA_016936275.1. Taxonomy (GTDB): domain Bacteria; phylum Planctomycetota; class Phycisphaerae; order Sedimentisphaerales; family Anaerobacaceae; genus JAFGPJ01. Next base: position 5,628 of record JAFGPJ010000069.1, on the reverse strand, counting down.
CTGGCTTTTGAGCGATACTACGGCTGTATTGTCCGATATGAATTATGACATGCAAAGCGGTGTCGTGCAGCAATTTAACGTTGGTTTTTCGCACATGAGGTGGCCGAATCTCCAATATTATATAGGCAGCAGATATTTAAGACGGCTCGATAACGGTCATGGCGAATACGGATCAAACGCATTTACTTTCGCGGTTACTTATGTGCTTGATCCGCGATATACTTTGGTTTACTCCCAGCAGGTCGATTTCGACTTTGAGGCGATGGTACGAAGCGATTTAACGCTGATTCGGCAATATCACAGGCTTTACTGGGGTCTGACGTTTAGTGCGGACGAATCGCTGGACAGGCAATCGATTATCTTTAGTTTATGGCCTCAGGGAGTGCCGGGAGTAGCGATCGGAGATAGAAAATACATCGGACTGGGCGGTTCGGCAGGGTATTGATTGTTGAACACCAAGGATATGAAAAAACTTGCAAAGTTCAAGACTAACGTATATGATATGCGGAAATCCGATTTTTCGAATAATCGGATTGGATCTTGTTTTAGATCCCCTGTAGTTTGAAGAGGGAAAATCCGGCGATCATTTTCCTTTTCAAAGTGAACCTGACTTGGACTTTGTAGAAGTCCGGTAGATTATTGACAATTAAGGAGAGAATAATGGGATTGGTTAATACCAAAAAGATGTTCGAAATGGCTTATAAAAACGGCTATGCCATTGGTGCGTTCAATGTAAATAACATGGAAATCACGCAGGGTATAATCGACGCAGTGGCCGAGGAAAAGGCCCCGCTGATTCTGCAGATATCCAGAGGCGCCCGCGAATACGCCAAAAACAGCTATCTTAAGGCGATTATCAACGTGGTCGTCGAGGAAAATCCGGATATTCCCGTCGCGATAAACCTCGACCACGGCGACAACTTCCAGACCTGCAAGGAATTCGTCGACGACGGCTTTACATCGGTGATGATAGATGCATCGAGCAAGCCGTTCGAGGAGAATATCAGAATAACAAAGGAAGTAGTCAAGTATGCCCATGCCCGGGATGTGGTTGTCGAAGCCGAATTAGGCCAGTTGGGCGGCATCGAGGAGGATGTTGTCGGCGTGGACCATGACGACGTCGGTAAACATTTAGCCGACCCTAATCAGGTCGAGGAATTCGTCAACAAAACAGGCGTCGATTCTTTGGCTGTAGCAATTGGTACAAGTCATGGAGCTTACAAGTTCAAGAAGGAACCGAAGCTGGCTTTCGACGTAATCCGGGAAATCGCTGACAGGCTGCCCGGATTTCCCCTGGTAATGCACGGTTCGAGCAGTGTGTTGAAAGAATTTGTCGATCTTATTAACAAATACGGCGGTAAAATGCCGAATGCAATGGGGGTACCTGAGGATGCTGTAAGCAAAGCATCAAAGATGGCCGTTTGTAAAGTCAACATCGACACGGACCTGCGGCTGGCCCTGACCGCTAAAATCAGGCAGGTCTTCGCTGAAAAGCCCGGGGAATTCGACCCGCGCAAGTACCTCGGGCCGGGCAGAGACGCTATTAAAGCAATGGTCAAGCATAAGCTGCACGTTCTTGGTTGTGCCGGCAAGGCGACCGAGTGCAAATAAATAATAATACAAACAACGAAATCCGTAGCAATGCCGGATGAATGAGTTTAAGTCGTCCGAAAAGGGATTTTTGAGAAGCCGAAAGGTACCAGGATTGTAAATTTATTCCGGATTTCAACATAAAATTTTGGATTTAGTATAATATGCAAAACAAAAAACACGTGATACACAATTTGGTATGGCTTTTCCTGCTGGTGACGACAGTATTATCATCGGCGGCCTATTCGAGCAAAGCTTCTGAATCCCTATCAGTTGAATCCGGTGTTGTCGGCCAGGCTTTCGAGCTAATATCCGAAGGACAATTCGACGCTGCCGATGAGTTGATAAAACAGAGCAACAACGAGACATCGGTCCAGCTCGATAGGGCCGCACCCGGTTTGTTGCAGGTTGTTGACCAATATAAAAGCATCAGCCAACAACGTCAATCGGCAAAAGAAACCGCATACGCAGAGGCTCTTGCTGAACTGGAAAAACTCCAGTCTCCTACAGATACGAATGACGTTAACGATGCAAACGAAACGGACAGCCTCATTACGGCGCTTTCTGCTATTAATAAAACCGTCGAATTCGCAGACGATGCACAAAAAAAGAATCTGCTGTCCGATCCGTTCGTAAAAGAGACGATGCAAAAGGCGATAGACAAAGCCGCCAAGTACGAAGTCGAGGGCAAATGGCTCGAAGCATACACAAATTGCTACGGATGGTTAATGGCTATCGATCCGGATAATGAGGGATATTCGGATTACGGCCAGCAGCTTTTAGACAAGGCCACTATCGCAATAGCCTTCGAGGACAGCCCCTGCGAGACCAGCGCCGAGCGCTTCCAGGGAGTGAAGAAAGACCTGTTTGTTCGTGCGATTAGTTTCCTGAATACACATTACGTCAACATCATTAATTACAATGATTTGGCTACTGATGCTGTAAAACGCTGCAAATTGCTGGCAGAAGTCATATCAACCTCAGCCCGACTGAGCGAGGACCCAAACAATCATAATCAAAACAGCCTGGATGCAATAAAGGGCGCATTCGCTCCCGATAAGCTTGCCGCCTGGTCGGATGGCCTGGCAAAACTGCTGGATGAAGCCAAACCGGCATCAAGCGGACTCACACGCTTCGACAGGAACAAGTTTTTAGATGTATTCGACAATGTCCTTGACCTGAACAAATCGACAATAAATTTGCCGGAAACGGTGCTTATCGCTCAATTCGCGGAAGCTGCCCTTTCCGCACTTGATCCCTATACGGTAATCGTCTGGCCCAGACAGGTGCAGGATTTCGAACAGATGATGACCAGTGAATTTACCGGTATTGGGATCGAAATTTCGAAACAAAAAGGACTGCTGACGGTTTCAAGCCTTTTACTTGACACTCCGGCATTCAATTCCAATCTCGATGCGGGTGATATCATAGAAGAAGTGGACGGGCTTGTAACAAAAGACATGTCCCTCTTTTGTGCGGCAAAAAAAATAAAAGGACCGGCAGGAACCAATGTAAAATTGAAAGTAAGACGTCCGAGTGAAGACAAGAAGGTCGAGGACAAACATTTCGACGTTACCATAACCAGAGACACGATTGTTGTCCCGACGGTTCGCGGCTGGCAAAGATCCCAGGCAGGCAAATGGCTGCATATGATCGACGAGAAGAACAAGATCGGCTTTGTTCGCCTCACCAGTTTTTCTTCCGAAACGGCTCCTGCTCTGGAAAAAGTGTTGTTTAACCTCGAGGAAAGAGGCATGAAAGGGCTGATTATGGACCTTCGATTCAACACCGGCGGACTTTTAGATAGTGCGGTCGCTGTTGCTGACATGTTCATCGAGGACGGTGTTATTGTCAAAAGGCAATCCGGTCTCGGTAGAATGCCTATCTACGAAGCAGCAAACAAAAAAGGAACACACCCGAATTATCCGCTCGTCATACTAACAAATTCCAGCTCAGCCAGCGCCTCCGAGATTGTCGCCGGGGCATTGGCAGACGAGAAATACAAAAGAGCAACCCTGGTAGGAACCAGGACACACGGCAAAGGCAGCGTGCAGGGGATAACAGGTTTAGACTTTCTCGGCGGGGGCGCTCAGTTAAAATACACGATGGCATATTATCATTTACCCTCCGGTCAAAGGGTAGAGAGCCGGGACGCGATGGAAAAACTCGGCAGGGAAGACTGGGGTGTTGCGCCGAATGTCGAGGTCGATTTGAGAAATGACGAACTCAAGAAAATGATGGAAATGCAGAGAGACAATGACGTGCTGGTGAAAGCCAACCACAACGGCACCAATGGCGACTTAAAGCACACGATTGAGGAAACTCTCGCCGCCGATCCGCAGTTGGCGGTCGGTCTGTTAGTCATTCGGAGCAAATTAATCCAGAATGAAATAATTGCCCAGGCGCATCTGGTCAACTGATTTCTGTGCCGGTAACTTTTCTTTTTTAACAGGTGTATTGATTTGTCAAAGGCAGAAGATGTAAGTAAATTCGAACAGCAGCGTCAGGAAAAGCTGTCCCGGATTAAAGAGTTGGGAATCGAGCCTTACGGCAACAGATACGAAGGCACCGAGTCGGCGGAAAATACAAAGAGCGGATTTAAAGATGACGACACGAACCAGCAGGCGAAGTGTGCCGGCAGGATCGTGCTTTTAAGAGACATCGGCAAACTGATTTTTATAACACTGCGCGATCGAAGCGGAACCATTCAAGTCGGTTTAAGTAAAAAGCTGCTGGCCGAGCAGTGGGAATTAGTGAAGCTGCTTGAGCTTGGCGACATTATCGGCGCCAGCGGCCAATTGGGCAAAACCAAAACAGGAGAAATCACTATCTGGGCCGAACAGGTCGTTCTACTGAGCAAATGCCTGCTGCAACCTCCGGAGAAATTTCACGGTCTGGCGGACATCGATCAGCGATACAGGCAGAGATACGTGGACCTGTGGGCAAATCCTGAAGTAATGGAGCTGTTTAAGACACGCAGCGCCATCGTAACTACTATCCGCGAGTTTCTCACATCCAGAGGTTTCCTTGAAGTCGAGACGCCGATGATGCAAACCATTGCCGGTGGAGCTGCGGCAAAGCCTTTTATCACACACCATAACACTCTCGACATGGATTTGTTCCTGCGGATTTCGCCGGAGCTGTTTCTAAAAAGACTGCTCGTAGGCGGAATGGAAAAAGTCTTCGAGATAAACCGGAATTTTCGCAACGAAGGGCTCAGCCGGCAGCACAATCCTGAATTCACCATGATAGAGGTGTATGAAGCATACGCTGATTACAACGTAATGATGGATCTGACGGAGGAAGTAATCTCGCTTTGTCTGGAAAAACACGCCGGTGGAAAACAAATCCGGTTCGGCGAACTCACTCTCGATTTCACCCGGCCCTGGCGGCGGGCCAAATACGCAGACCTGCTGAAAGAATACGCCGGTTGTGACATTGACGACATAGAGGCCGTCAGAGCAAAAGCCCGACAGCTCGACCTGGATGAAACTCAGATGGACGATATGGTAGTCATCAACGAAGTGTTCGAGGCTACTGTTGAAGATAAGCTTGTCAATCCGACTTTTGTGATAGATTATCCGGCCCCGCTGTGCCCCTTGACCAGACAAACGAAAGATGATCCAAAATACGCTGAACGTTTTGAATTATTTATCGGTAGGATGGAGCTGGCAAACGCCTATACCGAATTGAATGATCCGGCGATACAGGAAGAAAACTTCCACATCCAGCTTCGAGGACAACAAGAAACAATGGCGACTATGGACAGCGATTTTATAGCGGCGTTGAAATACGGTATGCCTCCGGCCGGCGGGCTGGGAATCGGTATAGACAGGTTGATAATGGTGCTTACCGGCGCTGAAAGTATCCGTGACGTGGTGCTGTTTCCTCTGCTGAGACCGGCAAAAACTTAAGGCTTTAATCCCGCATAATACACCACGTAAAACGTGAGGTTAAATAGACGACTAAGTAGTAACGACTAATAATATGCTTAAACTATTCCTTTGGCTGCGATATCTGCGCAAGAAAAAAATCGTG
>JAFGPJ010000068.1 GCA_016936275.1 Sedimentisphaerales bacterium | reverse complement strand
TGGGAACGATGCTGGCGGCACAATATCCGGAGGACGCTCAGCTCAAGCATCAAGCGGTGACGGCTGCTAAAGCATTCCTTGAAATCGCTCGCGGCCTGGGCTGTCCGGACCGGCCGGACTATAACGTGCTCGGGTGGGATTTCGAGAATAATAAACCGGGTGGCCGTAATGAGCCGATGAATCGGCTGGGTCATGCTCCGAGTGTGGCCTGGATGCTGCTGGTAGGTGCGGCATTGACTTCGGACCAGGACATGGTCGCCTGTGCCAGAGCAACCATGCAATGGTATGCAGAGAATCCAGGACGCTATGAAATCACACATGTTATGGGCCCGCTTGCCGCAGCACGTCTGAACGCCAGGGGCGGGACGCAAATTGATATCGACCGCATCCTGTCGTCCTGGTTCGGAGACGGGGACCCGAATCATCATACGTGGCGCATAACTCGCGGCATGCGATTCGACGGCGTTACCTGTGACGGCCTGGACGGCGCTCGCTGGGACGATGATGGCTTCTATGCGTTCACGATGGGCTCGCTGCAGGGACCGGCATGGTTGATTCCCGTCGTTCGTTACGACCAGCGTTATGCGCGTGCCATTGCCCGCTACGCCTTACATGCAGCCAACTCGGCACGACTTCTACAGGGCGAAGGGCTGGATGCAAATCACCAGGACCATGCCGAGTGGAAGGCCAAGTGGGATCCGCAAAACCATCTTTTCTACGAAGGTCTGAAGTCCTGGGATCCCGGCCCCGATCGTACCTTACGCCCATACGCGACCGGCGATCCAGTGCTGCTCGGGTGGAATCCGGGATTTTCACCGGTCGATCCCAGGGAATATTTTGCTCAACGCTCAGAATGGTTTGGAGATACAGCCTACAATCTTTCGCTATACATGGGCAATCACGTCGGTTTCCTCGGAGGGATCGTCGATTCGACCGACGTGCCGGGTATTCTGCGATGGGACTGCCTGGCCACGGACTGGTTTCATCGGCCGGCATATCCGACTCATCTTTACTACAATCCCTTCAAAAAGACCCGTATTATCACGTTGCATCTCTCCCAACCTGCTGACTTATACGATCTGGTTGCCGGTGATTTCGTTGCCCGCAACGCCAGGAGCGGCAATCGTTTGACTCTCGAACCGGACCAGGCGTTGGTGCTCGTTCAGGTGCCGCCCGGAGCCGAGATGGAACGTCAGGCGAATCAACTTTTGGTCAATGGTGTTATTATCGACTACCGTGCGTCTTCTTCGGAAAATCAGTGAAATTGGAATTAAATTCTGGTACTATAGTACTTGATATGTACAGGATTTTTCAGCGTGACGTATACGAGAAATCCCGGTTGATGTAGTATAGGAAAGTTATGCCGAAATCGCCTGGAAAATCTTCAAGCCAAAGCCTGAAGTGGTTGCTTCAAAGCATCCTCTTTTTCATTCTTTTCTTTTTGTATCTCTGGCTCTATGTGGACTTGCGACTTATTTATCATGGGGCCGGCGTTATTACAAATTTCCCGGTCTTTTACAAGGGCCGGGCTTTTTTCATGCCGTTTCTGTCATACCCGGGCGGTCCTGTCGAATATCTATCAGCGTTCCTGTCTCAATTCTTTTACTTTTCCTGGGCTGGCGCTCTTGTTGTGACTGTGCAGGCCTGGCTGCTCAGTATATGTATGGATTATCTGCTAAAAGCAGCAAAATTATCTCGATTTCGCCTGGTCTGTTTTGTCTTGCCGATGCTCCTGCTTGTTATTTACACCCGGTATGCCTATCACTTTGATACAACTGTGGCATTATTGGTTGCGTTGCTTTTCGCATGTCTGTACTTGAAGGTGACTTTATCGCGGACGACGACTTTAAGCTGTTTCAGCACTTTTTTATTTTTGTCTGTAATTCTGTATTATCTTGCCGGCGGAGCGTTTCTTCTTTTCGCAGTTGTCTGCGCAGCTTATGAATTGATTTTCAGGTTCCGGTGGAAGATAAGTTTATTTTATTTGTTATCCGCTGCTGCTGTTCCATACATATTAGGCCTTTTTGTCTTCCGCGTCAGCATTCTCGATGCCTTTTGCAGCTCATTGCCTTTCTCCTGGAAAATTATTTATTACGAAGCCCGGAGAAGAGAAGTGACAATCGTCTATTTGATGTATCTGTTCTCGCCTTTGGCGCTTCTTGTATTTGGTCTTTTACAGATACTTTGGAAAAGACTTTATTCTTTAAAAAACCGTGCCCCAAAAAGGCAACGAAAGAAATCATCCGGCCTTCCGTCAAAGATATTCTCCTGGTATAGACACTCACCAAAACTCAAATGGGCCGTCGAATTGCTGCTTTTACTTGTTGTTGCCGGCAGCGTTGTTTTCTTTTGCCGTAATGAAAATCTCAGGATCCGGTTTAAAGTTGATTACTATGCCTATCACAAGATGTGGCCGGAACTGCTGATGTCAGCTCGTCATAATCCTAAAGATCCATTTGTAGCTCAGGCCATCAATAGGGCTTTATATCACACCGGCCGGCTCGGATACGATATGTTCACCTGGCCCCAGGATTCAGATTACCTGATTTTGTCTGATAAGAAATACAAATGGATGTACTGGCAAATCTTTGATCTTTTTATCGATCTTGGCGTTGTGAACATGGCTGAAAATGCCCTGACGGAATGTCTCGAAGGGATCGGAAGCCGTCCCATGGTTTTACAGAGACTGGCCCTTATCAATATGGTCAAGGGTAATTCAGATTCGGCCAGAATATACCTCGGCGCGCTTGGTAAAACACTTTTTCACGCCGATTGGGCAAATAGCTATCTTGACCGTCTCCAAATCGATCCGGATCTGGCCAGCGACAAATACATTCAGCATCTGCGCTCTTTGTGCCTGGACAAGGATGTCCCCATATACACCCTCTATAAGGAAAAAACTCTTTTGTGGCTCCTTGAGAGGAACAGTCAAAATCGCATGGCGTTTGAATATCTGATGGCCTGGTACATGTTAAACAGGAATTTAGGCAAATTCGTCCTGAATCTTGAACGTTTACAGGATTTCGGTTATCGCGAGCTGCCCACACATTATGAAGAAGCGGCTATTATCTATATATACGGCACAAAAAAGCCTCTCAACTTAAGCGGTTATCAGCCAAATCCTCAAAAGCGTCGACAGATCGAAGACTTTACCAGGATCATCAATAGTGACAAGTACAAGGGAAACAAACAAGCCGCCTCCGAAGAGTTGGCAAAAAAATACTGCAACACTTATTTCTACTATTATATGTATACTCCTTCAGGCTCGAATAAATGACTCAAATGAATATACGTATGAAAGCTAAACTCATTTATGCGATAATCGTATGCGCACTTATAGCGGTGTCCTTGCTTTATGCATGTCGCGGCAGAAAAGTCACTATTACACAATCCATCTCCATTAACCGGCCGGCAACAATTCAACCGGATTACGCCGGTAGTGTTATCCCGCCTAACATCGCACCGCTGAACTTTATCATAAAGCAGGAGGGGGCGGGCTATTACGTCAGGATACACTCCGAAGAAGGAAATCCAATCGAGATATTCAGCAGGAAACCCACCATCGTAATTCAGAAGCAAGCCTGGCATAAGCTTCTGAATTTGAACCGCGGCCGGCAGCTCAATATGGATATCTATGTCAAATCTCGGGACGGCACATCATCTTCTGAGCAAGGAAATATCGGGTGGATCCGCTATCAAACACTCACAGCCCGGATCGCTGCCGAGGACATAGATACTTTTCTCGTATATCGAAGGATTCGGCCGGCCCATAGCACCTGGAGGGAAATAGGTATCTATCAGCGTAATCTTGGCAGCTTTGAAGAATCAACTATATTGGATAACGGGTATTTCAAACATGGCTGTGTGAACTGTCATGCTTTTTGTGGAAATCATGCCGATAAGGTGCTCATAGGTATCCGCAGCGCGGTCTGTGGCAGCTCGGCTTTGCTTATCGAAGGCGGCAAAGTGCGAAAGATCGGAACAAAGTTCGGCTATACATCCTGGCATCCGAGCGGAAAGATTGCCGTATTTGCCGTCAACAAAGTCAGGCAGCTTTTTCATTCGGCCGCAAGCGAGGTCCGGGATGTGCTGGACTTCGATTCTCTAATTGCCTGCTACGTGGTCGAATCGGAAAGCGTAAAGACCACACCGGATCTTGCCAAAAAAGACCGGCTCGAAACATACCCGGCCTGGTCCGCCGACGGCAGATATTTGTATTTCTGCAGCGCGCCGCTGACCTGGACGGATAAAAATATCGTTCCCGAATTCTATAATCAAATCAAGTACGATCTTGTTCGCACCAGTTACGACATTGATAGTGATCAGTGGGGCCCTCTGGAGACGGTGCTGTCGGCCGGGGATACGGGCATGAGCATCCTTTTGCCGCGAATCAGCCCGGACGGTCGCTGGCTGCTGTTCTGCATGTGCGATTACGGCTGTTTCCCCGTTTACAGACAAAGCAGTGACTTATATATGATGGACCTCGAAGCGGCAAAACAAACGGGACGGTACGAGTACAGCCGGCTCGATATAAACAGCGGCCAAAGTGAAAGCTGGCATTCCTGGTCGAGCAGCGCCCGATGGATTGTCTTCAGCAGTAAAAGAGACAGCGGCGTATTTACCAGAACATATATTGCATACGTGGACAACACCGGCAAAGTACACAAACCGATACGGCTGCCCCAGAAAGATCCGACATATTATGATTCATGCCTTTGGACTTATAGCGTCCCGGAGCTTGTAACTGAGCCTGTCCGGGCAGCAAAAGAAACGCTGGGCAGGATAGTTTGCGGTTCCGAGGAAATACCCATTAAAATGCCAATTACTATGGCCACACCCAAAGCCGGCGAACTTCCCGGCCAACAAGAGCCCTGGCAGGTTGAACGCGAATAATAGCGGTAATATATAGTAAACTCACTTCTAAATATGAGATTTAGAGCTTTGAGGGGTGTTTTTTGAGGTTTTATGGGGTATTTCTGTAAAATTTGGTTCCTTGTCCCAGCCATGTTTAAGTACAAAATCGGAGATTTTTCTTGACGACAAAGCGGGTAATTTGGTACAAACAGAATTAGTGAGGCGTATAATGTATAGGTTTACATCTGTTGATTCTGGTTTTCGAGCACCGATATTAAACTCTATGATGTTTCAGGCCGTTTTCTGAAATTTTGTTGAGGCAGGTACAGAGTTAATAAGAGGAACTTTGTGCCTGATAGTGGCTTTTTTTTGCTTTAGGTCAATTATTATTAGCTTTCTACGGAAAGGAGGTGGTAGCAAAACGCGGGTAATTATCCTGAATAAGGATGGATTGGGTCTGTTGCGGCTAATACTACTATTTATCAATCATTATATTTGAAGGAGGCGTATTATGTTTAGAAAATTGATTTTTGTATTTTCACTTGTTTTTGTGCTGAGTTCGGTTAACGGAGTCTCGGCTCAGGACGCAGTCATCCCCAGCCCGGGAACGATGCCGAGGATCGATGGCAACATCGATGAGGTATGGTTTTTTTCGGAAGAACATGCAATAAACACCAGTCAGGTAGGAACCCCTCCAAGTTCGGATGCAGATTGCTCTGGTACCTGGCGGGCACTCTGGAACTGGGAAAATCTGTATGTGCTGGCCATAATAAAAGATGATGCTCTGACTGCCGACTCCGGAGGGGGCGACAATAAATGGAACGATGACAGTGTTGAAATCTATGTCGATGGCGATAACAGCAAAGCCACTGCGATAGGTGATGATGACCACCAGTATACTTTTTGGTGGGGCGACGGAGTATGGCAAGCACCAAGTGCAATCCACCATGGAGATGAAACTATAGTGGGTATTGATTACGCTGTAGTTACGACTGGGGACGGTTATCTTATTGAAGCCAAGCTGCCGTGGATGAGCATAATGGGAAAGGCGGCAGAACCCGGCCAACTGATTGGCTTCGATGTATGGATTAACGACGATGACGATGGTGCTGACAGAGACTCGCAGGTTTCCTGGTATTCGACGGATGGAAATGGCTGGCAGGACCCGAGTGTGTGGGGAGTTGCAGTGCTCGAGGCGAGTAACAAGGCAGCTAATCCCAAACCTGTTGACGGCAGTATCCATACAACTACATGGGGATCTCTTGGGTGGCTGGCAGCGCCGTCTGCCGTTTCGCACGATGTGTACTTTGGTGAAAGTCTCGCTGATGTGGAGGCCGGAACCGGCGATACTTTCCGGGGCAACCAGGTCGAAACCTTTTTGTTCGTCGGTTTTTTCGGCTACCCCTATCCGGACGGTCTTGTACCGGGCACGAGGTATTACTGGAGAATCGATGAAGTCAGTGCCGATGGTACGAAATACACAGGCGATGTGTGGAGCTTTTTAGTTCCACCCAAATCGGCCTATGAACCCAAGCCGGTTGACAACGCCAAATTTGTGGAACCGGATGTAATTCTAACATGGACGCCGGGGTATGGTGCGGTATTCCACACCGTGTACTTCGGGGATGATTTCGATACTGTGAGCAGCGCTACCGGAGGAGCTCAATCAGGATCTGTAAAATATAATCCCGGCACTCTTGATCGGGAGAAAACCTATTATTGGCGGGTGGATGAGTCTGACGGCACCAATATATATAGAGGCGATGTCTGGAGTTTTAAGACAGCAAAAGCCGGTGGAGGTCTAAAAGCAGATTATTACAAAGGTACGAACTTTGGGACTTTTGTTCTGACCCGAACAGACTACCAAATCAGCTTTAGCTGGATGGATCCTGACGCACCGGATCCGGCGGTCGGCGATAATGACTTCTCAATCAGATGGACCGGTGAAGTAGAGGCCGGTTATACCGAGACCTATACCTTCTACCCCAAGACCGATGATGGTGTTCGACTATGGATAGATGGTAAAATGCTTGTTGATTCATGGGAAACGGTTGACTTATATCCAATCGAGCACAAGGGGACAATTGACCTTGTCGCCGGGAATACTTACAGCATTATAATGGAGTTTTTCGAGAGTTCTAGTAATGCTATAGCGGAACTGCGATGGCAAAGCCCATCCACTCCAAAGCAGCTCGTTCCGCGGGCTGCATTTTCACTGCCAATTAAAGCCAGCAGTCCGAGTCCGCGTAATAACACTGCGGGTGTGAAGCTCACGCCTATTCTAAAGTGGGGTCCAGGAGATTCTGCTGCCTCACACGATGTGTATTTCGGCACGGATGAGCAAGCCGTGAAGAATGCCACTACTGCCTCGCCCGAGTATAAAGGCGCAAAATCACTTGGTGACGAGAGCTACGATCCGGGCAAACTTGCCTGGGCTACTACTTACTACTGGCGGATTGATGAAGTCAACAGCGCCAATGCCGACAGTCCGTGGGTTGGAAGCCTTTGGAGCTTTACCACAGGTGATTTCCTTGTTGTGGACGATTTTGAGGACTATAATGCCGATGATAATCAGATATGGTTCACGTGGAACGATGGGCTTGGCGCCGGCTCACCCGGCACTCCCGGCTATGTTCCAGGTAACGGCACCGGTTCGGCTGTGGGCGACGATACTACCGGCTCCTATACCGAGGAAGATATCGTCCATGGAGGTCTCCAGTCGATGCCGTACTGGTACGACAACAATAAGCAGGGCTTCGCCAGGTATTCAGAAGCAGTCAAAACATTGACTGACGCGCGTGACTGGACCGAAGAAGGCGTTACGGAATTGTCGCTTTGGTTCAGAGGTTACTCGGCTTCTGTCGGCAGTTTTGCCGAGGGACCGACCGGCACCTTCACGATGACCGGCTCCGGTGCGGATATATGGACGGTTAACGACGTGGAAGCCGATGAGTTCCACTTTGCGTATAAGACGCTCACCGGTCCCGGCACGATTATAGCAAAAGTCCAGAGCGTCGAGAATACGAACAACTGGGCAAAGGCCGGCGTGATGATTCGTGAGTCGCTTAATCCCAACTCAGCGCACGCAATGATGGTCGTGACACCTGCTCAGGGCGTTTCCTTCCAGCGACGTCCAGGCACGGATGCTACAAGTGCCGATACGACAACAGCCGATATTGTCGCTCCGCAGTGGGTGAAGATCGAGCGTGACATGGCCGGCAACTTTACAGGGTCTTATTCGGCAAACGGTACCACATGGACGATGCAGGGCACGGAGAACATTCCGATGGGCGCGAATGTACTCATTGGCCTGGCGCTAACGAGCCATGATGCTGCTTTAACGTGTCAGGCGGTGTTTACCAACGTTACGACTACCGGCAATGTCGCCGGACAGTGGGCAAACCAGGATATCGGCATACAAAGCAACGATGCCGAGCCGCTGTACGTGGTGGTTTCCAACAGCGCGGGAACGCCGGCTGTGGTAGTCCACGATGATCCGGCCGCCTCACAGATCAGCACCTGGACCGAGTGGATTATTCCGCTTCAGGCCTTTGCTGATCAGGGCATAGTCCTGACCGATGTCGACAAGATTGCTATTGGTCTTGGAACTAAGGACAACGTGACCGCTGGCGGCGCGGGCAAGATGTACTTTGACGACATCCGGCTGTATCGGCCGAGAGAGGCTGCTGAATAGTAAAATCCGCTTTCGCGGAAATAACAGCAGGACTTGAGTAATTTCGGGGCCTGTATCGACGATTCGATATAGGCCCTTTTTGTTTGATGATCGACTATTTTAGCCGGGGGACCTGTCGCCGATCATTTTCAAGCATAGCTTATTGAAAAATTCCACTGCGATTCAAAAATATTTAGCCCGCCGATTCACTCGGCGGGCTTCCTTTCAAATCAACACGCAAGAGCATTTTATCACATAGCGCGTAGGCTACGTTGAAACGAACTCCCGTACGTATGGGATGGCCAAGCCCACATTCGAATTATATAAATTCATTCTCCCCGCACACACGAAACCATCAAATACAGTCCGGCATGATTTTATTCTTAAAAATTCAGCCACCTATGAAGAACTCTAAGTCAAGTAATAATTTCTTTTCCGCCTCAAAATATCTTCTTTGAGGGCACCGAGAATATAAAGAAAAACCGGTAGGATGAGCAAATCTTTGACCATGACGTCAGTTAATCCCCTAAAATAAAAACATAAATAAGTAGTTGTCCCCCGATTTATATTGTCCCTTAGGGGGCAAAAAAACGTTGCCTAACGGGGTAAATCTGCGATTAAATAAATTTTAAATTTTTTTTCATTTTTTCACTTGACGGACAACTTGTATATATGTATGATATTCATCAAACATATAAGCTAAAAGTTTAAGGTTAAAAGTGAAAAGTTCACGGTTCGAAAATAATCAATAATCAATAATCATTTAAGAACGGGAGAATATCATGGCTACAAAAGAACAAATCAAGGCAAATCGACAAAACGCAC
>JAFGPJ010000067.1 GCA_016936275.1 Sedimentisphaerales bacterium | reverse complement strand
TTTCTCTCCGTTTTTTTTATCCGACTCTATCAGGCCGTCCAAGAAATGAACGATACGTTTGGCGTATGCCGCCATATCCGGTTCGTGGGTAACCATTACGATGGTGATACCCTGTTTATTGTTCAGTTCAGTAAGCAAATCCATAATTTCATGGCTCCGAACCGTATCCAGATTTCCTGTTGGTTCGTCCGCCATTAGTACTGCCGGTTCCGTAACAATAGCGCGAGCAATGGCTACTCGCTGCTGTTGGCCTCCCGATAATTCACCCGGCGTGTGTTTTTCCCATCCTTTAAGCCCCACGGCGACGAGTGCCCGGCCGGCGAGTATTTGCCTTTCTTTGATAGGGACGCTCCTGTAGATTAACGGCAGTTCGACATTTTCCAGAGCCGACGTGCGACTTAGAAGATTGTATCCCTGAAACACAAAACCCAGGTAGTGCCGGCGAAGCTGTGCCCGCTGGTTATGGTCCAGTTTGTTGACTTTGATGCCTTTGAAAATATAATCCCCGTCGCTTGGCGTATCCAGACAGCCGAGTATGTTCAAGCAAGTAGATTTTCCCGAGCCGCTCGGCCCCATCACTGCAACAAAATCTCCTTCCTCGATTTCCAAATCAATCCCTCTAAGCGCCTGCATAGCCGCCTGGCCGGTACCGTATATCTTTCTTACTTTTTGAAGCTCGATAATAGTTTGCCTGCCTGCTCGTTCCGGTTGAATCATGTCTATTTTCCTCTGCTGATTGTGTCAACAATCAGTAACATACCGGGCTCGATATCGCCTTCTTTTATTTCCGTGTTAACTCCGTCCGTGGCGCCTGTTGTTACTGAAACAACCTCGGGCTGACCATCTTGTAGTACCCAGACCTGCTGTTGACTGCCGCTGCTGATAGTGGTTTCTTTTTGCTTGGATTCCCCTCTGGGAGGACGTGGAAGTAATGAGTTGACTATACTGCCGTTTCTTTTACTTGTTTCTCTCTGCGTCATTTTAAAACGCAAAGCTGAATTAGACGCCAAAATAACGTCTTCGACTTTTAGGACGGTGATGTCCGCGGTAGCCGTCATTCCAGGCCGAAGGGATAAATCCTTGTTATCTACCTTGAGCACGGTCTCGTATGTGACGACGCCATCCACGGTCTCTGAGCCGTAGCGGGTCTGGATGATTTGTGCCTTGAAAGTGCGATTAGGGTAAGCATCTACAGTAAATGCGGCGTTTTGTCCTTCCTTGACCTGCCCTATGTCCGCCTCATCCACATTCACGTGCAATTCCATCTGTGTCAAATCCTCAGCCAGCGTAAACAAAACAGGCGTCTCGAAAGATGCCGCCACCGTTTGCCCCGGCTCTACGTTACGAGTCAGGACAATCCCGTTAATCGGCGAACGAATAATAGCTTTGGATAAATCAGTTTCATAAGCGTCAAGAGTCGCCTGGGCCTTGGACACATCGGCTTCGGCGCTGACATAATCCGCCTTTGCTCTTTCGAATGCCGCCTCTGCTGCGTCAAACTCGGTCTGCGACGGCACCTTGTTGTTGCTTAATTCGCGCACTCTTTTGTATTGCGCGAGCTTGCTGATGGTCTCATTACGGGTCGCCTGTACCTGTAATACTTTGGCTTTGGCCGACTCCAAAGCAGCCCTGGATTGTGTTACCTGTGCGTCAAGTTTTGAAGTGTCGAGCTTGGCTAAAAACTGGCCAACCTTCACCTTGTTGTTATAGTCCGCTTCGACGCTCTCGATTATGCCGGATAACTCACTGCCTACCTCGACCTCATTGGTCGGCTCCAGGGTACCTGTTGCGGTTACGATAACAGTCAGGTCTCCTCGCCGGGCCTGCTCGGTTTTGTATTGTATCTCACCGGTCTTGTCGCCTCCGGCCCATGAGATAATTAGAATAACTAATACTACTGCCGGTATCGCGATTAAAAGCCGTTTTTTAAGTCGGCTCTTCGGACCCGGCAATTGCTCTGCTGTTATCGGCTGTTTTTCGGAATTCGGTTTTTTCTCGATATTCATTTTTTTACTCCAGTTAATTGTTTCTCTTCTGAGCTGAATGTTGTCCATCCTCCCCCAAGAGCTTTATATAGCCGGATAAGATTCGATGTTACAGTTCCGTTACTTTGAGCCATCTGGTCCTGGAAGGACAACAGCGAACGCTGCGCTTCCAGAACGTCGCTGAAATCGGTCAGTCCCGACTCGTATTTATGTTGAGCCAGTTCAACGGCTGTTTGGGCCGCCTGTTCTGCCTGACGCAGATTATCCAGCTTGCTTTGCTCGTCCGCGTAAGCCACCAGGGCGTTTTCAACGTCCTCCAGCGCGCCGAGAATTGTGGATTCGTATTCGATTAAGGATTGTTCCTGGAGTGCCGATTGCACCTTGATGTTTTGGCGTATAGCCCCGGCGTCAAAAATCGCCCAGCTTATTCGAGGGCCGCCGCTTAAGACCCAACTGTCGGACGTGGTTAGATTCCTTGCCAGCTTATTGAACGAAAGCGCTTCTACCCCGATGGAACCGCTCAATGAAAATTTAGGATAAAGCTCGGCGGCAGCAACGCCAACCCTGGCTGTCTGTGCCGCCAGCTTTCGTTCGGCCTGCCGCACATCGGGCCGGCGGCGTATCGTCTCGGCCGGGATGCCAACGGCGGTCTGCGAAGGAGGAACCGGTATGGACTCGATTTTTTCCAGCTCTTTATGAACCTTGCCCGGCTGCTCTCCAACCAGCACTGCAATACGATTCATTGCCTCTTCCAGTCCCGTATGCAAGCCGGGTATCTGCGAGCGAGTGCTTTCAAGAGTATAGCGGGCCTGTTGAACAGCCAGCTCATCACTCAACCCCGCCTGATTCCGCCATAAAGTCAATTGGTACGTCTCGTTCTGTGCTTCGAGATTTCTTTCCACCGTCTCCAAGCGTGCCTGGTATGTGCGGACCTCTACATAGTTAAGGGCTACTTCAGCGAGCAGTGAGACAAGAACATCATGTAAATCTTCCTGACTTGCCTGCAAATCCGCCTCGGTTGCCTCCACGGAACGACGAACGCTCCCAAAAATATCTATCTCCCAGCCGGAATCAAAATTTGCAGAGTAAAGCTCGGTGGTTTTACCCGTCCCGACCTCTTTGCTGCTGCGGGTCCACGTCTCGGACCCCGAAAAGTTGAGAGTAGGAAACTTATCAGCATTGGCAATACCTCTGCGGGCGCGTGCTTCAATGACCCGTGCTTGTGCCTTCTTCAGGTCAAGATTACCTGCCACAGCCCTTTCGATTAAGCTCGATAATTCTGGGTCGCTTAAACTTGTCCACCACGACGCTAGCATCTGCGGATTCATCTCTTCTGAAACTAAGCCGGCCTTGAGCTGGCTGTGCCAGGTCTCCGGAACCGACGTCTCAGGCGCAATGTAATCAGGCCCTGCCGGAGCACAACCGGCCAGAGTCAGTATCATCAACAGTGATGCAAGCAATTTATATAGAACATTCATGAACTACGCTCCTGTTGAAAACTTTCGGTTCTACGTGGTTTTGCAAGATTCTGTTTTTGTTTGCTTTGTTCACGGACAGTGCGTATTCCTGCTAATGAAAAAAGCGTTATATGCTCTGCCAATTCATCGATATACGCGGGGGTCTGTTTGTCTTTTCTCCAAAAAGGAGGAGGATTTTCCTTTCCTTTGAGAAATCCTATGGCAACGCACTGATGAACGACGCTCATCTCGCAAAAACTCAGGTTTTGCTCGGTTGCAGCTGGTTCCAGTAATTCCCTTATTATCTGTTGTGTGCGCTCGTGGAGGGGACCAATTACGTCATGAAAGATTTGCCCGACCGCTTCAGTGGGTTCTGCCATTTCACGCAGAAGTATCTGTCCCGCACATCCTAATCGGCCGTCGTCCAGCATACGATGTAAATTGGAGTAGATGAAAGCGCGCAATTTCTGGTCGGCCGGCGCATCCTGAGGCAAACTGCCGTCAGGCGGATAAACCTTCATTGCCTCCTCGAAGGCATTTCTCCAGACGGCTCTGTATAATTCATCCTTACTGCCGTAATGGTAATTTACGGCGGCAATGTTGCTTCCTGCCCGTCGGCAAATCTCCTCGACCGTTGTCTTGTGGTAACCCTTTTCCGCAAATACTTGTGAGGCCGCCTTAAGTAACTTTATGCTGCTTTCGATACCATCTTTTCTGATAGCCATAATTTACCTCTGTTATATAAAGACGCCTGTTCTCAAATAAT
>JAFGPJ010000414.1 GCA_016936275.1 Sedimentisphaerales bacterium | reverse complement strand
CCAGTTCGAACCGTCGCGCCTGAATATATATGCCGAGCCGCGAGAGGCCCCATCGTGATCATCGAGAACCGCACCCACTACGGCATAGCTGCCGTCAATCGAAACATCATTGCCAAACCAATCATCCTTAGCCCCGTCCGAGGCCCTCAGTTTAGCATCCAGCACCCAGCCTGCTACATCTTTCCTGAATATGTATGCCGAGCCGGAATTAGCTCCATTATCATCATCCCAATATGCCCCAATAATTAAATAGTTGCCGCTGATCGACACGGCATTGCCAAAGCGGTCTCCAACATTTCCATCCGACGGAACCAGCATGTCCTGCTGTATCCAGCCAGCATTAGTCCGCTGGAAAACATACGCCGCACCTGACCACGGCCCATTGTAATCGTTACGGTCTGCTTCGACGATTGCGTTGTCACCGCTGATTGACACGTCGCTTCCGAACTGGTCGCCCACCGCCGGGGATGACGCCGTCAGTTTCGTCTGCTGTACCCATTCCGTGGCGTTGCGCTCGAATATGTATGCCGAACCTCGATCATCATTATCATGAATGACGCCGGTGATTGCGTATTTACCGCTTATCGAGACACTTCGCCCAAACCAGTCGCCGGAATCACCATCTTCAGCAATCAGCTTTACCGGATAAACAATATTGTCATCTTCCTGCTGCCCGGATAGCTCAATCTTAACGTCATCTACGAACCAGTCGTCATATTTCTGGGACTCATGTAAAGTGCCTTTATTCTTAATACGGAACTGAAATCCGGCATGAAACGCTTCAGGGGGCAGCGGGATAACAACTTCTTCATAATAGTCCATGTCCGGCCCGGCTCCCGGCTGTCGGTCCAGCTCCACCCAGCTTGAGCCGTCAAAGTATTCTATTACCAGATCTTCACCTTGCTCTGGTGAATTACCGCCTCCCGTCCGCTGGTAGTAATAAGTTAACGCCGCATCTGAATAGGCTGAAAGGTCTATCACAATCGATTCGATTAAGTCGCCGCCTGTCGGATGACCGTTTAATCTTAGAGAATAATCAGGCGAAGGCTCGTTGATACCCGTATCGTCAACTATGACACCATCAACCACTGACCATTTTTCAAGATCGACCTTAAGCGATTTGAATGTATCTTCGAATAATATCGGAGATGCCTCATCGATGGAGAAATAATCGTCGCTCTCATCGAAAACGGCTGGATTTGACGCGGATGCTATCTTTATCTTGTAATCGGAACCGATGGTTTGTTCCGATGGAATCGACCAATCGTAGTAACCATTATTGGAAGCGGAGCTTATTATCTTCAAATTCAGCACATCGCCTTTGTACAAATCAATCCTGACATTAGAGCCGACATTTCCAACCGAATCCCAGGTGATATTTTGGTATGTCCCCTGCTGCCAACTCTCGCCGCCGTTCGGAGATGTGACGGTGATTCGTGTTTGTTCGATGATGGAAAAATTCTCGTCGCTGTAATCATAATACGCCGAATTAATCGTCGAAATAATCTTTATCTGGTAATCGGAACCGACGGCCTGGTCCGATGGAATTGACCAGGCATACGAACCATCATTATCAGTGGAGCTGGTTATCTTCAGATTCAGCATGCCGCCTTTGAACAATTCAATCCTGACATCAGAACCAACCCCGCCGAACGAACTCCAGTTTATGTTGTAGGATGCCCCCCGCTGCCAGGTCTCGCCGCCGTCCGGGGTTTCGACGATAATCGAAGGCGGAGGTGGTGGAGGCGGGCCGCCGCTGGATACGGCAAAGTTTTGATACATCTGGTCCGACTCGACATTAGAATAGAATCTCGAAGCGGGATCGAAAGTGTATCCGTCCATAGAGGGTTCGACTGTTCCAGCAAAACCGTCCGGCACAGGAATATCATAATACCCAGAGAAATCCGTAAAATCCAATCCCAGATATCCTGTAAAGTCACCTGTTCCGACGGCCGTAACTAACACGCCCGAAAAACCGGAACCTCCGTAAGTTACGTAACCGGAGATTTCATGCCAGTCGGGAGGCTGACCCTGGGTCATAACAGGCACAATCAGAATCACTGCCGCTGCAAAAAACAGCATCTTTACATTTCTCGGTCCTTTTGAAATTTCGATTCCTGCCGGGACTTGTAATTTTTTCTTTGACATGATCTGCTCCTCTCAAAACGCAGGCGAGAGGCAAAACACCCCAGGCCCCGCGTAACCAATATTCCCATTGAGCGTTGCATGCTATACTTGAAATATAATATCATATTTCTATAAGAATCGCAAGAATTTCCGGTTTAGCCGGCATTTCTGCGGTGCCGGACCGAAGCGCTCAAAACGCGGCACGAAATACGATTTTCTGCAAATGATCCCTGCCGAGGGAGTTTTATGTTGACAGCGACTGATGGTTATAATATATAGTGCGTTTTTCGTCCGAAATTAATTTTACAAGGAGAATATTAGAATGGCAGAAAAACGTGTTTACTTCTTCGGCCGCGGAAAAGCCGAAGGCAATGCAAAAATGAAAGTACTGCTGGGCGGCAAAGGGGCGAATCTTGCCGAGATGACAAACCTCGGCGTACCGGTGCCGGCGGGCTTTACTATCGCGACAAAGGTTTGTCAGGAGTATTATAAATCAAAAGGCAAATGGCCGAAGGGCCTCGATGCGGAAGTCGATAAGAACCTTGCCAAGCTGGAAAAAGCCATGAACCTGAAGCTCGGCGACCCGAACAAGCCGCTTTTGGTCAGCGTCCGAAGCGGTGCCGCCGCATCGATGCCCGGAATGATGGATACAGTCCTCAATCTGGGGCTTAATGATGATGTAATTGAGGGTATCATTAAGAAGACAAAAAATCCACGCTTCGCATACGACATCTATCGCCGGTTTATCGACATGTTCGGCGATGTGGTGATGGGCTGCGAGCACGAATACTTCGAAGAGGCAATCCATGCCGCAAAGGAAAAAGCCGGCGTCCAGCTCGACAACGAACTATCCGCCGAGCAATTAGCCAACGTCGTCGACAAATACAAAGCCATCTACAAAAAGCACGTCGGCGAGCTCTTCCCGCAGGACGGCAAAGACCAGCTCACCCACGCCATCAACGCCGTCTTCGGCTCGTGGATGACCCCGCGCGCGGTCAAGTATCGCCAGCTCAACAATATCACCGGCCTTCTCGGAACGGCCGTCAACGTCCAGGCTATGGTCTTCGGCAACATGGGCGAAGATTGCGGCACCGGCGTCTGCTTCACACGAAATCCGAGTACCGGCAAAAAAGAATTCTACGGCGAGTTCCTCATGAACGCCCAGGGCGAGGACGTCGTCGCCGGCATCAGAACGCCGATTGAGCTGATAAAGCTAAAGAATGTCATGCCCAAGGCCTACAAGCAGCTAACCGACCTGATGAGCAGGCTGGACAAGCACTACAAAGACATGCAGGACATGGAATTCACCATCCAGAACAAAGTGCTATACATCCTCCAGACGCGAACGGGCAAGCGCACCGCCGAGGCGGCCGTAAAGATTGCCGTCGATATGGTAAAAGAAAAGCTCATCTCCAAAAAAGAGGCCGTAACACGCGTCAAGCCCGAGCAGCTGGATCGCCTGCTGCATCCGCACTTCGACCCGAAAGCCCAGCGCACCGCGATTGCCAAGGGCCTTCCGGCCTCGCCCGGCGCCGCCGTCGGCCAGGTCGTTTTCAACGCCGATACTGCCGAAGCGTGGAAGGAAAAAGGCAAGAAGGTCGTTCTGGTCCGCATAGAAACCAGCCCCGAGGACATCGGCGGCATGGACGCGGCGGTCGGCATTTTGACCGCACGCGGCGGCATGACCAGCCACGCAGCAGTCGTCGCCCGCGGCATGGGCAAGTGCTGCGTCGCCGGTGTTAGTGCCTTGAATATAAACTACGCCGCCAAAAAAATAACCGTCGGCAAGCAGACCATAAAAGAAGGCGACTGGATAAGCATCGACGGCTCGACAGGTGAAGTGATGACGGGTCAGTTAGGGACCGTCGAGCCGACGCTGAGCGGCGACTTCGGCAAGTTTATGAAGATTTGCGACAGCGTCCGCAAGCTGGGCGTCCGCACCAACGCCGACACGCCGGAAGATTCAAAACGGGCAAGAGAATTCGGCGCCGAGGGCATCGGCCTTACAAGGACCGAGCATATGTTCTTCGAAGGCGACCGGATATGGCCGGTCCGGCAGATGATTCTGGCCGCAGACGATTACGCGGCAATGCTCGCAAAGATCGAAGCAGCGCCGACCGCCAAAGAGAAAAAAGCAATCGAAAAAGAATACGCCGCCGCTAAAAAGCAGTTCGAAGGCGCGCTCAAGACTCTCCTGCCGTACCAGCGAAGCGACTTCGAAGGCATCTTCAAGGCCATGGCCGGGCTGCCGGTTACGATTCGGCTGCTCGATCCGCCGCTGCACGAATTCCTGCCGCAGGACAAGGAAAATCAGGCCGAGATGGCAAAGAGGCTCAAGGTAAAGCCGGCCGTCGTCAAGGCAAAGGTCGAGCAGTTGCACGAGTTTAACCCGATGCTCGGCCATCGCGGCTGTCGTTTATCAATTACCTATCCCGCAATTGCCAGAATGCAGGCAAGAGCTATCATCGAGGCGGCACTGAACGTCAAGAAAGCCGGCAAAGTCGTATTGCCCGAAATCATGATTCCGCTCGTCGGAGCGGTTAAAGAGCTCAAGCTGGTTAAAGATGAAATTGTGGCCGAAATCAAGCAGGTCTTCAAAGAGAAAAATGCGAATGTCAAGTACATGGTCGGCACTATGATCGAGGTGCCAAGAGCCGCCCTGACAGCCGACGAAATCGCCAAAGAGGCCGAATTCTTCAGCTTCGGCACGAACGACCTGACACAGATGACGATGGGCTTCTCGCGTGACGACGCCGGCACGTTCCTCGGCGAATACGTCAATAAGGGCATTTACGCCGCCGACCCGTTCCAGAAGCTCGACCAGACCGGCGTTGGAAAACTCGTCGAGATGGGCACGAAGCTCGGCCGCAAGACCCGCAAGAAACTCAAAGTCGGCATCTGCGGCGAGCACGGCGGCGAGCCGAGCAGTATCGACTTCTGCCACCGTGTCGGCATGAATTACGTCTCATGCTCGCCGTTCCGGGTCCCGATAGCAAGACTCGCCGCGGCACAGGCGGCAGTACGATAACTCGTATCACGGATATCGTATGTCGTATGTTGTCCGACGTACTACAATATTTAGCCCCCCGGTTTCACCGGGGGGTTTTTTATATTTAAAAACACGACAACCTCAGGTCCTGCCTCGATAGACCATGAACTACGAACGATGAACTATTTACTAAAGTCGTTCAATAGTATATAATTGAATTAACTATCGGGAGAGCCGCCGGGACGCCTATCGCGTCCGGCGGACAGCGGTTAACCGGTAAACGGCCTGGTAGGCTTCGCCCGCCAGGCCATTTTTACGCGCGCAATATTTCAAACAATTAGACTCAATATAGTGAAGAATCAGCCGAGGAATCTTTTCAAAAAGCAGTCATTGCGAATAAACCTTAAGCCCTGAGCGTAGCCTAATGGGGAAACACGGCAATCTAACATCCTGTTTCTTTTTGTCCAATTAACCAAATTCCCTACTCTGCAAAAATTTTATTGCATTTCCCATCTTTTTATGCTATTATTACCCGTGAGATAGAAAGACAGGTATCGATCTATGTACGTTCCGCGGTTGTTGAAGGACTGGAAGTTCTACGTGGAATACACGAACAAAACAAAGAAATCCATTCGCATTTATGAAAAACGCGTGTTATATGGACAGTAAAATGATTAAAGATTCTTACATGGAAACCATATAAAGACATTTCGTGTACTTTTAAAAGAATTATAAGAAAGGAAATGCGAAATGGCAGAAAAAGATATTATTGAGTCGATGAAATCGTCTGGATACTATATCACAGATGGACATTTTCGCCTTATCAGTGGAAAGCATTCAGATACATACGTCCAAGCACGATTGTCTCTTATGGATCCTGAGATTCGTAAATCTTTTTTAGAAATATCGTGCGAAGTAATCAAAGATACCAATCCAACGGCGGTGGCAGGTTTTACCATAGGAGGTCTGTTACTCGCAGAAGCACTGGCAAATTATTTAAAAATACAGCTTATTATTGGTCGGAAAAGACCTAAAGGGATCGAATGGTTAAACAAAGAATTGCTAAAATCTAAAACACGACTTATCTTAGTTGATGATGTTCTCACAACTCCCGCCCAGATTAACCGTGGTATATCAAGCTTGGAAGATACTGACGTGGGTGCCATAATAGCAATTCTAATAGCGGTGGATAGAAGTGCAACCAATATAGAACTATCCTTTAGAGGTCAAAGCATCCCCTTATATCGTTGTGCAAGACTTCCATTAACTATCTATGATCCAAGTACTTGCCATTTATGTCGCGTAGGAATCCCACCAACAGATCTTTCAAACCCTGAAACTAATTTCATTTCAGTTATCATGTCTCAACCTCCGGATAAATTCGATTTCATCCTAAAAGGTTATGAAAAAATTTATATAATGCAAGAAGAGAGCCAACTCATTGATGAAATAAAAGCATGGAAGCCGTGGCTTCCAGTTCTTTTAGCTGGATTGCCGATACCGAGGATGGAGGAAGATAGTCGCCTCATAAGATTTGTCAGTCACTTAACTTTAATCGCAGAAGCGTACAAAATAAGACTCGGAGTCCTCAGCGAAATTGTTGGTCAATTAGTCAGTTTGTCTTCAATCCGAGTAGAATCTCGGCCAGTAGGTTGCTCCATATTAATTGGGGATAACAATGCAATTAAAAGAATTCTAGAATCAAAGGCAAGAGTTAAGCTACCTTATAGAGTGTCGTGTGAAAAATTGACTAATATGGTTCCTCATTTTGATGCTTTTCTTGAAACAAATTATGTTATGGTGCTAGATAATGATGGGAATATATTGGACTTAAGAAGGCTCATAAGTAATCGTCCAAAACCATATCTAGAAGGTATAGAATTACTTAGATTTGTAACTTTAAATACTCCTTCTATTGGTTTCGTTCTCAGAAGAGGGCGTTGTGCAATTTCTGTCTATTGGAAAGGAAGGCTCGAAGCTGTTGGTGAATTATCACAAAGATCTGGACTTTGGGAATTTTCAAGACCAATGGAAAGAATAGATGAAATAGAAAAAATTCCACCACGTATAAATGAATTCCTTGTTACTGTGATTGAGGTAGGAAGAGAACTTGTAGCCAAAGGACACGGGGCCCTTTTTATCATTGGAGACATAAGTGGATTGAAATATACATCACCTAAAATTGAAATTGAAGCCCAGTTTCTTAACGAAATATCAACTGATGATCTCGTTGAACTTGCGAAATTAGACGGAGCAACCATTATAGATAATGAAGGAAAGCTAGTTCTTACGACTGTGATAATAGAGAATAAAGAAGAAGATATACAAAAATTCATCCCAGCATTCAAATCTATGCATGGGGGTAGCAGAAAAGATACTGCTAGAAGAACAAGTATCGAGTGTCCTGGTTGCGCCGCAATATATATTTCTCAAAATGGTGCAATAGAAGTATATGTTCAAGGAAAATCTTGGTCCATAGCTGAGGCAATAACTGGATTGTCAAGGGCTTAGCAGTACCCGATTACATAACATAAACTCAGTCCCAGCATATGGATACTATGAATATACAGTTATATCATGAAATTTTATTAGATTTTTCTTGCTTTTAATAATTTTTTCCTTTTATT
>JAFGPJ010000413.1 GCA_016936275.1 Sedimentisphaerales bacterium | reverse complement strand
TACACGACCGGCATTAGTTCATACAACAGCGCGCGGGCGGAATTGCTATGTGCCGATTCCATTCCAGAAATCGTGCAGGATAGTAGGTGAAGAAAAGTGGGGTGCGTATTACCATTTCACTTATACTAAATATTCGGAAGGAACGGTGCTTCCGACATTCAAGCGTGACCTTTCAGAAGCTGAGTCACGTGCTCTCGATAAAGCTAATGAAATTCTCAGTAAAGGCGGCCCCGCTCCAGCAGGATTGTCGCCGGATGCAGAACGGGCTGAGACCAGTGGGATAATAATGCCGGGGGATCGGTTTGTGACGGTGCTGGATGGGCCGCGTGCCGTGACAGCATTCGGCATCAATGGTAAGTTCGAGAATAGGCAGGACGAAATCGAGGCTCTGCGTGACATTATCATACAGATCACGTATGACGACGAGGACAAACCCGCCGTATGGTCGCCGCTGGGCGACTTTTTCGGCACCGCTCCCGGCGTGAACCTCTACCGGTCCTTCCCGCTGGGTATGACCGAGGAAGGCTACTACTGCAACTGGTACATGCCTTTTGCCACCTCGTTAAAGTTCGAGTTGATCAATGAGGGCGACAAGCCGCGGACACTGGACCTGTGGGGGACCATCGAGCCGCTGAAGCGGCCCATTGAGCAATTGGGCCGGTTTCATGCCAGGTGGCACCGGGATGCATTTTTGCCGGAAGATCCCGAGCGGAAGGCGATTGACTGGACGATGCTCAAGACCGAAGGGCGCGGACGGTTTTGCGGCGTAATGCTGCACGTTTGGAACCCCCGCGGCGGATGGTGGGGCGAGGGCGACGAGAAATTCTTCGTGGACGGCGAGAAATTCCCCTCGACCATCGGCACCGGCTCCGAGGATTATTTCGGATACGCCTGGTGCAATCCCGCCCTGTTCGAGAACTGTTATCACAATCAGACAATCAGTAACAATAACCGCGGCCACGTTTCCGTGAACCGCTGGCACATCACCGACAACGTGCCGTTCCAGAGTTCGTTCGAGGCCGCCATCGAGAAATATTATCCGAACGAAAGGCCGACGCTGTATGCTTCTACTGTGTATTGGTACCAGGTCGCCGGGCAGAGCGATCCTTACGAGTTGGTGCCCATAGAGCAGCGCAAAGGCTACTGTGGTGAGATAGAAGTTTTCAAGGTGAAAGGCGCGCTGGAGGGCGAGAAGCTGAAAATCCTCTCCAGGACCGCAGGCCTAGCTGAATTGCAGGACATGTACGGCTTCGGTCCCAACTGGAGCGGCGATGCTCATCTCTGGTGGATAAATGCCAGGCCGGGCGACAAGCTCGATCTGGCCGTACCCGTTGAAAAGGACGGGACGTATCGTTTGAAGATGC
This sequence comes from Sedimentisphaerales bacterium, assembly GCA_016936275.1. Lineage (GTDB taxonomy): Bacteria > Planctomycetota > Phycisphaerae > Sedimentisphaerales > Anaerobacaceae > JAFGPJ01. The sequence continues at coordinate 2,040 of JAFGPJ010000413.1, read as the reverse complement.
AGCTTACAAAAGCGGTCGATTACGGCATAGTCCAGCTTTACTTAGACGGCGAAAAACTCGGCAAGCCGATCGACCTTTTCAACAACGGCGTGATCGCGAGCGGCGCCCTGGACATGGGAGTTCACATACTCGATAAAGGCGAGCACAAATTAAGGGTGGAAATAGTCGGAGCGAATGAAAAAGCCGTGAAGAGCTATATGTTCGGGCTCGATTATGTTCTGCTGGAGGATATGGCCAGTGCGTTTTATCTGCCGGAAAATCCGGAATACACCATACTCGATTCGGCGCGGGATTCGGTGCGCTTCGCGGAGGGCACCCTCGTCCCTTTTGATGGAAAGCTGGCCTGTAAGTCCAGTTTTGTGGACCAGGCCGGCGAGATAATGCACTGGCACGATTTCGGTGATCTCGAAGGGCCGGGCTGGGCAGCCAACGCCGTCGGCGGGGCGTATGAACTCTATTGCTTCCCAAAGCATGAACAAGACGAATCCCTCGCCGGCAAGGCTCTGTTGCTGTTAGATCATGTTCTGGAAGATGGATTCATCGATTACAAAACCGGATTTATCACCGGATATCGCGATACGGCAAAAAACGAGTTCTGCCTCAATTACCAGCATAAAAGCAACTGGTTTTGTCCAGGCTCGATGGCAAAGATTGCTTATCAGCTTCTTATCTTCGGCGACCTTCTGGAGGGTGAAAGAAAAAGCAGGATGCGTCAGGCCGCAGTGAAATGTACGGAATGGATCGATACAAATATAAAACCAACATCCAACGGCTGGTATCCCCGACGGTGCAAGCCGAACGGCGAGCATTACCCTCAAAACGCATACGGTGATAGCGATATTCTTTTCGAAAAGAGCGCCGATGGCCTGTTTATAATTCAGCTAAATACCGGCCTGACTAATCGCGGGATGGCCGATTACAAAGACGAGGTAAAACAGAAGGTCGGAGCGTTCATAAAAGCGGGGGGGATATTCGGCAGCATTAATCACGATACTTATGACGAGCATGAAAACGTCGCGTACTCCGTGGCATTTCGCGTCCTCCGAGAAGCGGCCAAATTGCTCGGCGACGAGTCAATTCGAAAATTTGCCTATGGCAAATGTCTTGCCGGCCTGGACCAGTTCAAGATGACCGATGACAGAAACGGCGTGCATACTAAGGGCCTGCTCTACATGGAAAAGAGCTGGGACACGTCTTACCTTTGGGAGAACGCCGAGGCGGCACTGGCATATTTCGAAGCTTATAGTGATACCAATAACGAATCGTATCTTGCCGACGGGCTGACTATCCTTCGGGCGATTGCCAGGCATCATCACGGCCCGCATGGTTTTCTTACCGAAGGCGTTGACTGGAACAACCACGTAGGCAAGCAGCATCATTTCAACGAGGCCGAGTACGGCGACATAAAGTATACCGAGCCGTTGCTGAATAATCTGCATATTGTCGAGCCGACTCTGCTGGTAATTAAACTTGGAAAGTGTGGCACTTGAGGCCCGGAACTAGTAAGCGAAATTGTTTCATATACGAAAAGAGGGGTTGAGCAATGAAGACATTATGGGCGGCAGTCATCGGGTGTGTGATTTGCATTTTTTTTCTGGGGATCATCACTGCTCAGGAACAATCGAGGCATCTTGTTCCTGCTGATAAGGGGCTTTCACCGAACAAGGTGAAAGGGCTTATTAAACAGGGATCAGAGCAGTTCTATAGCGGCAAAGATCTTGATACGATCGGAATGCCGGTCGGCGGTATCGGAGCTGGCCAGTTATATATCAGGGGCGACGGCACTTTCGCCCTCTGGCAAATTTTCAACCGCCACGTTTTTACCGGCTACGGTGCGGACTGTTATACGACATACCGGCCGGATTCGCCCGTCGATTCCGGCTTTGCCGTGTTCGTGAAAAAGGAAGGTGAAACTTCCGCAAAGATATTGGACAGAGATTTCGGGCGAGTTGTTTGCTCCGCTTCATATCCCCTTGCCTCGATAAGATATTCGGACAGTTCATTTCCGATTAGGGCAAGGATAACGTGCTCGTCGCCTTT
>JAFGPJ010000066.1 GCA_016936275.1 Sedimentisphaerales bacterium | reverse complement strand
TTAACGGCTGTTCTATATAACCGCTATTGTTTTTATCCTTAAGCGTCCGAATTGTTTTCGGTTCGAGACCTTCCTTTTGCGCAATTACTGTTACCTGCTCAAGCACTTCGTGAATCTGGCTTTTCGGTGGCAGCCTGCTTTCGAAAAATCCAATAGCTTCCTGTAATTGATCAAGCTGCTTTGATAGATCCTCCGCCGCTGCTGTTGCCTGCTGGAATTTGGACAATTGAGCAAATTTTGTATCAACCCGACTTTTGACCTCGGCCAGATGTTCGTTTGCCGGCTTAATCATATATTGATATCCAACCACAGCCACACCTAACAGCAGAACGAAGAAAACCACTTTTCTAAAATTGCCTGTCATAATTATATCCTCGCTTTAATGATGAACCGATTTGCCACCGGCACTCCACCAGAACCATTAACTTAACCGGCGTCGGTATTAAAAATTCCATATCGTATTTTCAGCCTTGCTCTTGATCACCTCAATGTCTTCCTTCGTTAGATGGACATTTTTCCTGAGCATTGCGCTTAATTTGAATTGCCTTATCGTGCTATCCTGGATTTTGTATTCTTTTGACTCCACGAGTGCCACGTTATCCAGTAAACTCGAATTACTCAACTGTTCGATATAACTTGCGACCTGAAGGTCACTTGGAGCCAGCCCCCCAATGTCTATATGTGTCTCCAGCAACTTCTCCGGATTCTCATGGGCCCCATTCTGCGATTGGACAGCCTGTTTCGAGCCGTTAGCATTCTGACCCTGTGCCGATTGAAATTTGCTTGTTGTTACGGCTGGATCTTGTTTCATCTGCTTCTGAATCAGGTCCACCTTTGAAAGTGATACGCCCTCGGGTAAATTATTCGTCAGAGATGCCAGCAAAATACTTCTCGGTACAGGCTCAAGCAGTTCTGAAGTAGTAAGGGCTGTTTTCATCATTTCTCTTTTTCTGGCTTGAAGCTCCTCGAACTGTTTTATGGCCTCTTTTATCTCGGTCATCCTGGCGTTTATCATTTCTTCACTGGTATAGCAGGCGCGCTGGCGTATCTTGATAGAGACAAACGAGCCGCCTAATGCGATCATCACCACCCCAAACAGAACAAGGTATATGAAGTTTGTTCTGCGGGATTCATTGCTTTTGGTGTAATCATCAGGTACAAAATTTATGTTTACCATTTTTTAAGTTTACCTCCCTTTTGTCAGGTTGCAGGACTGTGTTAAGCCCCGGCAATCCTCTTCTTTAAGATAAGCTAAGTCCGAAGGTTATAGTCCAGTTGACGGGACAATCTCTTCTTTCGAATTTTTCGTCCATACACTCTTTGTCATGTTCGATGTCCCTGCTTAATCGGCAGGACTTGGCTATTTCCACCGCCGCTAGGCAATCACCTATCTGTGCCGGCATTTCCAATTGTTTCGCTATCGTTGCACAAGTGCTTTTATCTACGGACTGGCCGGAAAGAAAAATTACACGCTCTATCGGAGCGTTCCGGTACATCATATTAAACTGGCGTTTGCAGCCGGTTATCTCCATCACAAGTCTCGATACTGTTTGCTCGTCCACAAGCTGATTGAAGCTCATTGCTATCGAATGAGCAAAGAGAAGATTGCTGTGGCGGCAAATAACGACGTTAGTGCAGTTTTCCTCGATGCAAATCAGCATTACAATTGCTTCAAGGTCGGATTTGCGTCGGCCGAAAAATTTCACATAACAATTTGTCAGGGCTATGGGCCAAACACAGATGGATTTGAGTGACAAACTGGCCTTTTCGTATATGGCCAGATGCCTGTCGATAATATTCCTATCGGATGCCATTACCAGAACGTTATCCTGCTCCGTCTCGATGTACTTCATTAATGTATTTTCTTCGAGAGGCTCGAAAGGAAGTTTCTGTTTTATCTTTGCGAAGATTGCATCGTGGGGCTTGCTGTCTTTCGTCTTCGGCATTTTGATATGATCGATAAACACATCAGTTTCGGGCACTGCCGCGATGACTTCTTTGCCCCGAAAATCGCCGTATGCCGTCAACAAGTGTATGTTCTCGATAGCCCATCTTTGCCAGTCACTGCTGCCCGGCTCGATGTCGTCAGGCCTTTGTTTCCTGTTGCCTGCTAATACAGTGATACCATGTCCGTTGCTCCCAAGCTGAGCCAGCTTAATGCTGTCATGCCTGACGTCAACTCCGATCGAGTATGTCTGGTTTTTTATAAGTCCTAACATAAGTACATTGCACTCCCATAAGGGATGGCATACGCCACTGTATTAAATGACTTGGCTATATGCTTTTTCTATAACAACCGTGATTCCAACTAAAATATATGAAACAGAATCCAAGTCGGCCAAACACCGGTTTAAATATTCGGCAATCATCCGATAAGGAAATGCAAAAGACCGAACCTGCTTCCTATAAAATCCGCAATCGGAGTTCATTGAGACGGTTTTTGGGCTTTTAAATGAAGCAAATTATTTTTGAAGTTTTCCGATAATAAAAACTTCTTAAAAGCAGCAAATTTTTCATTTGGAAGTGATTTTGCTGAAATTGGTTGCTTTAGATCACGGGATTCCTGATAACAGACATGAGGAATAGTATGGTTATAGGACATTGTAAGGTGTGCACTCTATAAGTCCTGTAAGGGACGCCTTACGGCGGAGTCCCGAGGACAGCACATCATTTTCAAGGTTGGTGGGCAATGCCCGCCCTACATCTATCACTCGGCCTTGAGCCGGCGTTTCATCAGATCGGCAATTGCTGTTCGAACCGGCTTGTTTTCAAACAGAACTTCATATACAGCCTGCGTAATTGGCATCTCGACGCCATACCGCTCGGCAAGAGCAATCACCGATTCACAGGTGGTAATCCCCTCAACAACCGATTCGGTGGCATCCCGGGCATGTTCAACAGTTTGCCCCTTGCCTATCCTTTCGCCAAAAGAGCGGTTTCTTCCCGTCGGCGAAATGCAGGTCGTAACCAAGTCACCCAGTCCGGTCAGGCCCGAGAAAGTCTGCGGCCGCGCTCCCATTGCAATTCCCAGGCGTTTGATCTCCGCGAGCCCCCTGGTCAGAAGAGCGGCCTTGGCGTTGTCTCCGGCTTCTGTGCCGTCGATAATTCCCGCTGCGATGGCGATTACATTTTTCATAGCACCGGCTAGCTCGACGCCGACAACATCCGTATTCGTATAAACACGAAACCAGCCGGTCTTGTCGGAAAAGGTATGCTGGATTTTACTGGCCAGTGATTCATCTCGTGACGCCGAGCAGGCCGTCGCCGGTAGCTTTCTGGCCAATTCATCCGCAATGGTTGGCCCGCTGAGCACGGCCAGCCGATTATCCTGATCGCATTGAAGAATCTCTGCCAGTATCTCAGTTGGACGCAGCAGCGTATCGTTCTCAATACCCTTGGCAACAGAGACGATAGGAACGCCTTCGGGGACATGCTCTTTAAGGCGATTCCATATTTGCCGCATAAACTGACACGGTACGGCCGAAACAATCAAGGCCGCACCGGACATGGCCCTCTTATCATCATGCTCAAATTGAAGCCCTTCTGGTAGTTTGTAGCCGGGCAGAAATTTTTTATTCTCACGATTCTTTGCTATTTGTTCCAACTGCCGGCGGTCATATCCCCAAATTCTCGCTGCTATGCCCTTGTTTACGAGCAGCATACCCAGAACGGTGCCCATACCACCATCGCCGATTATTGCAATATTCTTAAACATAGAGGCAAATTAAACCAACCGGCACAGAAAATGTCAATCTTGATGTTTATTATCGACGTGAAGCACTAATTTGGAATATAGTAATAATATACGAGCGAAGAATAATTTGCCGGCGTGTCGTTATTATTGCCGTGCTCGGTTGAAATGGTTATCGATTTTTTAAAGTGAATCTTGCCCGGCCAGAAGCGATAGGCTGTGGTCGAGCCATTTACCTGTCCAAAGACATCAATAAGGTTTTCCGTTTTCGGCTGACCGAACAACGGCAGAGAATAAGGATTAGTCAGCCAGAAGGTGGACCAGCCGCCTTGGTATTCATCTTCATGCCCTGTGCCGTGGAAGCGAGGTTTTTCTTCACTGTCGATGTAAATTCGCATATCACCTTCCCACCAGCGCTTGCGGTCGGGTTTGACCGGCTCTACCGTCATGACCTGGCCGATAACCGCTCCGGCGCCTTTATAGTCAAACAGAACATAGTCGTTCGGCTCCGTGATCGGCCATGAATTGTTGTATTTAGCGCCAAAATATCCGGCATCTGCATTTTTCTGCTCTGGTGGAAATTGATTGGTGTAGCCGACTTCGCAGAAGAATTCTCCGCCGGCCTGGAAACTTCTGTTTTCAATAGTAATGCGAATACCCTTCTTGAACGGCATCGGCAGATAGCAGTAGTAGGTCCCGGAACTTGACATGCCCACAAAAAGACTTCTGACATCCGCTTCACCAAGACCGGACCCGAAGAACGGCCCGATAGGCACCTCTACACCCGGCTTTTCCTGATTGTCATAGAAAATCCTCAGATAGAAATGGTTCAACGCATAAGTATCAGGCTTATAGAGAGGATTGATTTTAATATGTTGAACAGTTCCTCCGTCACTCAGCGACAAAAGTTCTTCTTCCGGTGATGTCCCCCTGGCGGCGGCGAGTGACACAAACTTGCTGTCCATCATAATATCTTTGGTTATTTTTTTAGGATCGCTACCGCAACTTTGGAAGATATTGATCAATTTTGAATTGTCCTGTTTGTCTGTCCATGATGTGGTTTTAGCATCTTTGTAGAGCTGATAATAGGTATTATAAAAACCCGCTGTTTTTTCGGTCGTGATTTTCAAATGCCCGGCAAAAGGTATCGGCACCGAGCAGCTAAAACCTCCGCTGGATATAAAAGAATGAGTTACCAGCGGATAAACAAAAGGCTGGTGCAGACCGCTGAAGAATTCTCTTGCCTCGCGCTCGATACGAGGCGTCTTTTCACTGTCGAAATAAAATTTAATTTTGCCCCAGTGTAAATTTATGCCGCTGCCGGTAAACCAGAGGTTGTAAACACAGCCGGGGCCGTCTTCCTCGAAAATAACGTGCTCGCCTTTGTCATCAACGTAAAGCTGAGAGTAAGTGCCCAGAAAGCCATCGTCATTGCCGCCGGACCGGTCGTAGCTTGAGAGATAATATGACTCGGTGTTGGAATAGATATATGGTAACGATGTCAGATTTTCATAAAATTCCGGGCCAACCGGCTGGGCCTGCATATTGCTGGCAAAAATCGCCAGACAGGCAGCTAAAGCAATAATCTTATTACTCATATTTCACCCGATATTAATAACCTCAATATTTTCGGCTATGAACGACACCTAATTGGTATTCAAGATACCAGATGAATTCTGAAATGCAAATGTTCTGATCTACTTAATCTGGGGTGCATGTCATCTTTGCAGGTAAAGAACAGAAAGAGCCATCACCATCCCGATAACGGCAATCGGGATGAGGCTGCCACCCAATCCGGATTGGCAAAAAACGGGTGGCAGCCTCAAAGCCGCAGGCTTTG
>JAFGPJ010000412.1 GCA_016936275.1 Sedimentisphaerales bacterium | reverse complement strand
GCCAGCAATGTAATCTTTGATAAGTCTATATCTGTCATTTTCGAATTTCGATTTTTCAATCGCCAATAGTCAATAAACAATAGACAATAGTCAATTATCGTTATCCTACGACTTTTATCGTTACGATATCCTGGACATCTATCAGTCCTACCGGCTTGTCGTTCGAGTCCACAACGGGCAGATCGTCAATTCTATATTTATGAAAGATTGCCGCTGCTTCGGCGGCCAAAGCGTCGGCCCTGATTTTCTTGCAATCGGGCGTCATTACCTCGCCGGCTCTGAACTCAAAGGCCCCGGCACCGTGCTTTGTCATCAGGCGCCGAAGATCAGCATCCGTGATGATTCCAGCTAATTTCCCTTCTTTTCCGACCACCATCACGGCTCCGTGACGTTTTATTTCGCCGGTCTTTTCAAGCAATACTTTTATCGTGTCCCCGACAGTCACAACGGGCAGTTTTTCGCCGGGCCTGAACATCATTGACTGGGCGACTGTCATAAGCCTGGCGCCGAGCGAGCCGCCGGGATGAAACCTCACATAATCCTCGACGCCGAAATTGCGTGCCTTCATTACTGTCAAAGCAAGAGCGTCACCGACGGCCAGCATACAGGTGGTAGAGACACTCGGCGCCACACCGAGCGGGCAGGCTTCGTCCAATTGTCCCATGCACAATGCTACATCGCTGTGCTTGCACAGGGTCGAATCGCTTTCGCCTGTTATTGCTATTAATTTTATATCCAATTGTTTGACCAGATTGATCAGCCGGGTCACTTCATCCGTTTCGCCGCCGTAGCTTAGAACGATTACGATATCGTTTTTACGCAGCCTTCCCAAATCGCCGTGGACGGCTTCGGCGGGATGAAGAAAGTGGCTCGGCGCGCCTGTCGAAGCCAGGGTGGCGCTTATCTTTTGCCCGATGATGCCTGCTTTACCGATACCGCTGACAATGCACGAGCCGCTGCATTCGTAAATCATCCTGCATGCACGGGTGAAAGACGCATCGACAATCGGCTTAACAGAAATTATAGCATCGGCCTCGGCTTCGATTACTTTCCTTGCATATTCAAGATCGAATTCCACTTGTTTTTTCCAGGTCGATAAATTGTCGTTTGAAAAATATCCATTTTTGAACGTCGGGCTGCAACTATTATTTAACTAATTTTATGATGCTGCCGCGCTCGTTGTAGCAGACTATATCGTGTTTTTCACCGCCGTAATCGGGCGCAAAATGAATAATAACACGTTTCTCGCTGGCCTGCTCTATCTGGGCAAGCGATGCTCTCTTGGCGTTCTGGAGGTAGTCGGCAACTTCTGGCGAGACGAACAGCTCGATCCGCTTTATCTGCTCCTTCGACGCCGATAAATTCAGCAGCCGGATTATCTCAAGGGCCAGCGACTCGTGACTTTTGACAAAACCGGTGCCGCCGCAGTTCGGGCACGCCAGATAAGTGCTGGACTGCAGCGAAGGACGCATTCTCTGGCGCGTCATTTCCACGACGCCGAACCTGCTGATGCCCAATATTCTCGAACGGGCACGGTCGGTCTTGACGGCGTTACGAAAAGCCCTCTCAACGTCTTTGCGGTGCTTGGCGTTACGCATGTCGATAAAATCGCAGATGATCAGCCCGCCGAGGTCGCGCAATCTTAACTGTCGGGCGATTTCCGTTGCCGCCTCTATATTGCTCTCGTAAGCGGTCTGCTCGGCGTTTTTCTGTCTGCGATACCGCCCGCTGTTGACGTCGATCGAAACAAGAGCCTCGGTTTGCTCAATGATGATTGAACCACCGCCTTTTAGATCGACCCTTCGGGACTGGATTTTTGTAATTTCATCTTCAATTCGGTATTTGTGGAACAGCGGCATTTTGCCGTCGTAAAATATTATCCTTCGTCTCAAACGCGGCGTTGCGATGGAGAAGAAGTCCCTGATTTTACGGACTACTATTTCCGAATCACAAACTATTTTGGTTATCTTGCTGGTGAAGACGTCCCGCAGCGCCCTGATAACCAGGTCCGATTCCTGATAAAGCTCGCCGGGCGCACCTTCGGTTTCTATCCGTTGTTCGATGGCCCTCCACAATCGCTCGAGGTACCTTAAATCGTTTTGTATGTCCCTTTTCGAGCATCCCTGGCCGGCCGTCCTGATGATAAATCCCAGTCCTTTTGGCGGATGGCTCTCCTCAAGAATCTCCCGCAGCCTCCGGCGTTCATCCTCATCCTCGATTTTATGCGATACTCCGTGCTTTTTCATCCAGGGCATCATTACCAGGTACTTGCCCGGCAGAGCAAGATATGTGCTGAGGGTTGCCCCCTTGGTCTTCAATCCTTCTTTTGTTACCTGTACGACAATTTCCTGTCCTTTTCGAAGGCAGTCCTGTATAGGCGGCCGGTCTTTTAACGATTTCCTCCTGCCGATACTCTCGATATGCCCGCTGCCGGCCCTGGAAAAAAACCGGGGATGAACGTCGCTTATGTGAAGAAAACCGTTTTTGCCCACGCCGAAGTCAACAAACGCCGCCTGTATACCGGATTCGATATTTACCACCTTGCCTTTATAAATATTGCCGACATGGCTGCCCAGGCTTGCTCTTTCCACGTAAAGCTCCTCAAGACAGCCTCCCTCAACAACCGCCACCCGGCATTCTTCTCTCTCCGCCACATTTATCAACATTTCTCTTGCCATTTTTTTCCTTATTTTCGCAGTTATTATATAGTGGCCCGATTTACAATTTATCAGCTTGCCATTGCACGTTTGTCCGCCTTACAGGCGATACAAGCTTACCTTCATCAAGCTCCAGCAGCCTTAGAATCTCTTCGATGCGTATCGAGCCGGCGGAGCTGATATTACACTCTACAATTATACTTCGGTCATCCAATTTAATCGATTTCAAAAATTTTCTGACATCCACATTCTTTAATTTTGAGCTTTTCTTTTCTATTTGTCGCCGGATATTAAGACTTTCACTTTCCAGCAAACAATCAATTCTCGCCCTTAAACCTTCGTTGAGGTATTCCGGCGGCACGGTAAAAACATATCTCGCCGAACGGGGCTGAAACGATCTGCCCGCCTGGGCGGTATTTGCCGAAATCAGCTCACAGCCTTCAGGCAGTTGCGCGGATAGCTTATCTTTGATGATATTGCATAAATCAGAGGCATCTTTTGTGTTGTTAAGTATTCGAAGACACAGCAGCTCATCATCCGATTCAACTCCCACGGGTCTCGGTAGTGGTAAAGACATCTTCGGACGAGGATTAAAGCCCTGGCTGTAATGTACGCTGATGCCAGCTCGAACGCAGGCCCGCTGAAAAACTCTGAGCGTCTCAGCGTGCGAAAGGAACCTTAAAGTTCCCCTTAGCCTGAATTTTATGACGAGCAGCGTAGTCTCATTTAATGCGGCTATGTGCATGTCTCCTTATTTCTTCTTCACTGACTGCTTGAATATCGATAAGAGCAGTGAAACTTGTATCGCTGGAGACTATACCGCGTATGGATTTATTTTTCAACAATTATATCCCTACCACAATTGTCTGCTCAAATAGCTACCAGTCTTTATTCGTCAGCAGGTTAAGCTCAAGTAAGAAAACAGCTTATCGGGTTTTCTTTCTTGTTGATTCAATCCTGTCGATGTATTATACGTTACAGCAGGAATTGTTCGATTACGTTACATTAATATTGGTCGAAATATGAAAGCACTGACATTCATCACTTCGGCGTTCATGCTTATCAGTATATGTTCGAGGGTATCGGGCGGGAATATAAGAAGAGTCATACCGGCAGCGACAAAACAAGTTGATGCGCCAGAAGCGGTTATGAAAGAAATCTATGAAAAGATCAAAACTCCATTCAAGTACGGCATAATTCTCACAGGCCAGGACGGCAAAAAGATCGATTGCCCCAACGTCTTCAGGCACGGCAGCAAATGGTACATGATTTATGTCTGTATGAACGTTGTCGGTTACGAAACGCATATTGCCGAAAGTCCAGATCTGCTGAACTGGAAGAAGCTCGGCAAGATACTTTCCTTCAGCGAGGGCGGCTGGGACATGTGGCAGGCGGACGGCGGGCTGGCCTTGATGGATTATAGATGGGCGGGTACGTGTGAGTTGCAGAAATTCGATGGCAAATACTGGATGTCCTACATTGGTGGAGCAAAGCAGGGCTATGAGACGGACCCGCTCGCTATCGGTATTGCCTGGACTACAAAGCCCACTGAACCTCTTGAATGGAACCGCTTTGCCGGCAATCCCGTTCTCTCGCCGCAGCAGGCCGATGCGCGTGATTTCGAGAAAATGACGCTGTACAAGAGCAACATCATCTGGGACAAATCCGAGTCATTGGGCTATCCTTTTGTCATGCTCTACAACGGCAAGGCCATGAACGGCTACGAAAGAATCGGTATGGCCGTCTCGAAGGACATGATTAACTGGAGCCGGTACGGCGCCAAACCCGTCGTCGCAAACGGCGAAAAAGAGCAGCGTGGCATTAGCGGCGATCCGCAAATCGTCAAAATCGGCGATATCTGGGTCATGTTCTATTTCGGCGCCGGATGGAAACCGAAAGCATTCGATACGTTCGCATGCTCCTACGACCTTGTACACTGGACCAGGTGGAATGGCCCCCACCTGATAGGGCCTTCCGAACCATGGGACGATGTCTATGCTCATAAGCCGTGGATGATTTGTCACGAGGGCACTGTTTATCACTTTTACTGTGCCGTAGGAAACCAGGGCAGAGTCATAGCTCTGGCAACCTCTAAAGACTTGCGGCCAAAAGAAATCCAGTAGTTTATCAAACCCAATTAGATGGATTGACATACTGCAGTTGATGCGGAATTTAAGCACAAAGCTGCTGTAAGTCGTTGATGGTCAATTCGTTCAGTCGGGAGACGATCTTTTCGGCGAGGCCCAACTGCTCGGCGTCGTATGAGTTTGTTACGGCGATTGTGTGCATACCCGCTGCTTTGCCGGCCTGCAAGCCCCAGTGGGAGTCCTCGATAACGATGCACTCGTTAGCTATGATAGGTAGGGGACATTTTTCATTTAGTTTTTTCAGGGCTAAGAGGAATCCTTCCGGGTGGGGCTTGCCTTTTCTGACCTGCTCGGCCGAGATTATCTCAGTAAAAAAATGCCGCAGCCCGGACTCTTCCAGCATTAATTCGATTTCTACCAGGAGCGAGCCTGAACAAATTACCATAGGGATATTGTTGTCTTCGAGCATCTGCAAAAACTCACGCACGCCCTCGATTGTCCGGCCTTCGGTCTTTGTCAGCTTTTCGAAGATTTTGCTTTTCACTTTGATGATATCGCTGATTTGACGCTCGTTGATTTTAAGCGGGCCGTTGTCGATTAGTGCCTTGTAGCAGTCGAAATCACTGAAGCCCAGATAGTTTGTGTAATAATCTTTTGTGGATATTTCGACGCCGTAAGGGACCAGCGACTTATTGAACGCCCGCAGGTGCAGAATCTCCGAATCAGTAATAACGCCGTCAAAATCTAATATTACAGTTCGTAACATTATTACGTATCTCGCTCCTGGTATGGCACATTTTTGTTTTTCAATCGAGAGTCTAAATTCACTCCTTCGGTACCGGCCCGACAAGCATGTCGTATTCGTTGAATGTGGATTTGTCGCCGGCGCTGATTAATCTGGCCAGAGCAGCAATTTTCGGCGTGTTTTTCGTAATGTACCTGCGGGCAACCATCGCCTTGCGTTTTTTAATCGGGATTGTTTTGCCGTTGCCGGCGCCATTTTCTATGACGGGGACTTCCATATCGACTTTCGTGCTGGCCTGGCCGCAGAACAGATAGCCGTTAATCAAATCGATTGCGATATCTACCAGCGGCCTTCCGTAAAGGTCCATATATTCGTTACCCTGCTCCTTGACATAGGCTGCCGCTTCATTCATAAGCTCCCTGCCTTCGGCGAGCAATTCCAGCAGGTCTTTAAGTCCACTGTCATATTCCTGCTCTGCCAGCTCGGCCATGAATTTCCCGGCCGTTCCGCTGGCCACGCCCCGGACCGCCGCGATTATCTGCAACTGACTCGTACCCTCATAGATGGTCGTGATTCGGGCGTCGCGGGCGAGCCGTTCACTTGCGTAATCCCGCATATAACCGCTGCCGCCGAGCACCTGAATCGAGTCGTACGTGATTCTGTTGCACATCTCCGAGCAGTAGTACTTGCTCATCGGCGTCAGCATCGACGCATATCGTTTGTATTTTCTCGAGTCGTTCTTAAGCTGCTTGGCCTTGTCCTTATCTACCGGCGGATTTTCTTCGAGCCTTTTGGCATATCCGATTTCCAGGTCCACCACTCGCGATGTCTCATACAAAAGCGCCCGCCCGGCCTCGATTGCAATCTTCATATCGATCAGCATGTCACGCACGGCCGGCAGCTTCTCGATTGCCACGGCGAACTGCTTTCTCGTATTGGCGTAATCGCGTGCGATGCGGTAGGCCGCTTCGGCGATTCCCATCGACTGGCCCGCAATTCCGATGCGGGCGCCGTTCATCAGGCTCATAACGTAGGTGACAAGTCCGCGCTGGCGCTCGCCGATGATTTCACATGGGGTATTGTCGAAGAATATTTCGCAGGTGGGCGAGCCGTGGATGCCGAGTTTATCTTCCAGCCGGCGGATGTGCACGGTAGGGCCGGGTCCGCAAACGAACAGGCTCAAACCAAGTCCGCCGCTGCGGTCCGGCTCGCTTCGGGCAAGCACCAGCAAAACATCGCCGCAGCCGTTCGTGATAAAACGCTTGACGCCGTGCAGAAACCAGTTTCCGGCGGCGTCCTGGAACGCGCGGAGCTTGACCGATTGCAAATCGGAGCCGGCGTCGGGCTCGGTCAGCACCATCGCTCCGGTGACCTTGCCGGCGGAAAAATCATGCAGGTGTTTCTGCTTGATTTCTTCCGAAGCAAAAGCGTTGATGGTCTCGGCTATTCCCTGCAGGCCGAAGATGTTCATCAAAGCCGCATCTGCACGCGAGAGAATCTCAATCGCCATTGAATAAATGATATTCGGGAAATTTAGTCCGCCGAAGCGGTGGGGCAGCGTAAAGCCCATAACCTCTGCCTGACCAAGCTTCTCAATCGCCTCGCTGATGCCCTTGGCACGAGTTACTGCGCCGTCCGCGTTGAGAATGTTGCCCTCACGATCCACGCTTTCGGCCCGCGGTGCGATGAATTCTGCACAGAGCTGACCAAGCGAGTTAAGCACCATTTCATAGTTTTGTATAGCTTCGTCGGCATCGGCAGGAGCATGGTCGAATTCACCGGCGAACTTAAAGCCTTCTTCGCACATTTGAGCCGCAGTGCCCAGATCAACGTGTCGGAATAAAAATTTTATGTCGTTATTATCGCTATAAAAATTTGCCATTCTTGATTCTCGATTCTTGATGTCATTGCGAGCCCTTCGACTATGCTCAGGGTAAACTCCGCGAAGCAATCTAAGACGTAACGATTGAGATTGCCGCGCCGATCTCCGGTCGGCTCGCAATGACAGCTTTTATTTAATTGCTTTAGTCTATTATACTTTTCTCTTTAATGGATTTTATCATCATCGGCATAACTTCGTTCAAATCGCCGATGATTTTGTAATGAGCTATGCCGAAAATCGGGGCTTCGGGGTCGTTATTAATCGCGACGATTTTCTGGCTATGTGACATTCCCGCCTGGTGCTG
>JAFGPJ010000065.1 GCA_016936275.1 Sedimentisphaerales bacterium | reverse complement strand
GCTCCCGGGACTGCCCCGGGGGCATAAAATTTATTCCATAGGGAGTTGCCGGTTTGGTTATATTGGCGATAGCTTTGTTGACAGGTTCGTTCATTCTTTCGACAGTTCTAACAGCCGCAGTAAGAAAGATAGTTGTTCGAACAGGTTTTGTCGCTCGTCCGGCTGCTGACAGGTATCACCAAAATGTCATCCCGCTCGGCGGAGGTATCGCCATATTTACCACAATCCTGATAGTGGTTCTTACCGCCATAACGGTTGTGAAGTTTCTCGTTATTCCGGGCCATTTTGGCTGGCTCGTGGAACGTGCCAAAATCGATCCGGCCGATTTTTTAGCGAGGATCGACGAGCTTCTTGTGATATTGCTTTGCATCGTTGTTCTTTTCGTGCTGGGTCTGTGGGACGACAAAAAACATCTCGGGCCTTTCTTCAAACTCGGCGTTCAGTTCGCGGTTGCATATATCGCTGCGGCTTTTGCGGATATTCGGGTCGAGCTTTTTATCGAGAGCCGGATCATTGCTTCTGTTTTGTCTGCCTTCTGGATTGTGCTGATTATCAACGCCTTTAACTTTCTGGATAATATAGATGGCGCCTCAGCGGGTATTGCGGTTATCACCAGTTCTATTCTTTTTACTGCCGCCGCTTTCAGCGGCCAGGTCCTCGTCGGCGGCCTGGCGCTTGTTTTTATCGGGACGCTGCTGGGATTTCTGGTTTTTAACTTTCCACCAGCTAAAATATTTATGGGAGACGCCGGCTCGCTCGTCGTAGGTTTTTTTGTGGCATTGCTGTCTCTGCGCACGACCTATTATCACGAAGCACAAAGCGGACAATGGTATCCGGTTTTTATGCCGCTGGTTGCAATGGCCGTGCCGCTCTATGACTTTATTAGCGTCACTCTACTGCGTATCAGCCAGGGCAAGAGCCCGTTCGTCGGTGACACTCAGCATTTTTCTCACCGTCTGAAAAGGCACGGCCTGACAGATACTCAGACAGTCCTGACGTTGTACCTGGCGACGCTCTGCACCGGTCTCGGAGCGACTTTTTTGTCCCAGGTCAACAGGACCGGCGCCATTCTCGTTTTAATACAGACAATTTTGGTATTATCAATTATCGCTGTCTTTGAGACTACCGTCAAAAATGACAAGAAAGCAACCTAAACCGAATCCATCCAAAAGCAAAGCCCTGGCGTATTTCGAATATGTGCTGCTCGCTCTTTGCCTGGCCATGATTGCACTTCGCACAACGGTTACGGAAGGCCCGACGACGCAATCGAGCGCTTTCGCAGCCAATCTTGGTGACAGTCTTTACAGCTTATCAGTATCGACCATCCTGATAATAGCCTTTGTCTTGTGGATTGTATGGAGCTTCTGCAGCAGAAACTTTATCTACAAGCGAACCGGCATGGAAATTGGTTTGGGCATATTCTGCACAGGCGCTTTGGTTGCCGGCCTTGCGGCGGCGGACAAGCGAATAGCAATAACCGATATCACTGTATTTCTGGCACCGGCATTCACTGCTCTTTTGTTGGTTCAGATACTCGATTCACAGTCGAAGATCAAGCTTGTGCTTGCCTTTATCGCCGCCCTGGGGATCATATCAGCTTATCAATGTGCTGAGCAATACTTCCTCAGCAATCAGATGACAATCGAACAATACCAGAAAGACCCTCAAAGCATGCTCGGCCCGCTCGGTATAGAGGCAGGTTCTTTTCAGCAGTTTATCTTTGAACATCGTCTGTACTCCAAAGGTGTTCGCGGTTACTTTACGACGCGTAATTCCGCTGGTTCGTTTGCATTGATGGCGTTATTTGCCGGTATTGCTTTGTTCATCGACAAGCTCAAAAATCGCCGATTAGACACACAGGACATCAGGTACCTTCTCGGCTGCGGTTTAGGAATTGCTGTAATCTTGCTCAGCCTCGGCCTGACACGCAGCAAAGGTGCAATAATCGGCCTGTTCTTTGCTGTTGCGGCGTTCATCGTGATGCTGTTGTATGGCAACTGGCTGAAAGTCCACAAACGAGCAATCTTAGCTGTTTGTCTGTTGCTGGGAATCGTCGGCGGCGGGGCGGTTGTTTCATACGGATTGAGTCATGGCACGCTCCCGGGCGGCGGTTCAATGCTTGTCAGATGGCAGTACTGGCATGCATCCGCGAAAATGTACGCCGATCATCCCCTTACCGGCGTCGGCCCCGGCAATTTCGGAGATTACTATACATATTACAAGCCGGCTGCGGCGTTGGAAACTGTTGCCGACCCGCATAATTTCCCGCTCAGTATTCTGACTCAATACGGCCCGCTCGGTCTTCTGGGTTTTATGGCCATGCTTTTAATGCCTTTATGGAGATCTATCACTTCGACCTCATCTGATACCTTTATAGCAACAAACCGGCTCCAACCAACATTCAGGACCCAGGGTATACTTTTCCTGGCCGCCATTTCGATAACGTTGCTGTTCATCCGTCCGATTCTTATGCCGGAAACGTTTGCCGAGGCGCTGGATGTTATAATATATGTGATAGTGACAATGCATGTTGCGCCAGCAGCGGTTTTTATCATCGCATTCGTACTTTTCGCCGGCCCGCTACTTAAAACAAGAGATGCGAAATCCGAGATACGCAATACGAATACCGCTATTGTCGTTTTCTGTGCCTTGCTGGGCGTAGCATTGCATAACCTCATCGACTTTGCCATTTTCGAGCCGGGCGTCCTGACCACATTTTGGGCCATGATTGCGTGCTTTATCGCGATCGATTACCAAACCAAATCCCGACAGCCAATTGTTCTGACGCCTAAACCATTCGTGAAGATACTAATAGTGACAGCCGCCCTGGTGACATGCTGGACGTACTTCAGCTATGTTTTCGTTCCGGTGGCTAAAAGCACAACCAAAGTACGGCAGGCCAACGTTGCTATGATGGCCGGTCAGTACGAACGCGCTCACGAATTTCTGAGAAAGGCTGCCGCCGACGATGCTTTAAGCTTTTCGGCGCTGTCCCTTAACGGCCGGCTGTATCTGGATCAATATGAAATGATGCTGGATAAAGATCGGGACCTGCTGTTGAGGGCTGAATCATGCCTGAAAACTGCAATCGGGCGAAACAGTGCCGAGTTCAAAAACTTCGAGCGGCTCACGGACATCTATCGCCTGCTTGCAGAAACCTCGACAGGGCAGGAAAAGGCTGAATGGCTGGATAAGGCTTTTGAAGCTGCATCACAAGCCATCGAGCGTTATCCCGGCTGCGGCCGGCTGCATTTCAAACAGGCTCAAATTGCCGACCAGATGGGCAACACTGAAATTGCCACCGAGCAGTATAGAAGAGCCATCGAAATCGAAGATGAATATCGTGCCCAGTTCAGACAGATATACCCCGAACGCCAGGACGTTGTCAGCCGAATCGACAAAAACATGTATCTTTATGCCAAAGAGCGAGTAGAAGACCTTGCTGGAAAGTCCGACAATTAACCTCCTCTAAAATGTCACTTGATTCACCGTAATCATAAAGGTGACATCAGTCGTAATACAAACTACGAGATTTGAGCGATTATTTCCTCCGGTATATCGAAGTTCGCATACGTGTTCTGAACGTCATCATGGTCTTCGAATGCTTCCATCAGCGAAATTATTCTTTTGGCTATATGTTCATCCGAAATTTCAATCGTGCTCTGAGGCACCATTGAAATTTCGGCAACCTCGATTGGGATTTCATTTTCCTCCAGGATATTTTTCAATTCTTCGTAAGCGCCCGGCTCGCAGGTTATCTCGAAAACTTCGCCCACAGCCTGCAAATCGTCGGCGCCGGCATTTAAAGCAATGTCCATAAGCTGCTCTTCGTCAACGTTGGCGTTATTTACCGTAATCAGTCCCTTCTTAGTGAACATCCAGTTGACACACCCGCTTGTTCCCAGCGAGCCGCCGTGTTTTTCGAACATTCTCTTAACTTCCGGTCCGGTCCGGTTACGATTGTCCGTAAGTGCCTCGACCATAATCGCCACACCGCTCGGCCCATAACCCTCGTACAGCACTTCTTCAAAACTCATTCCCTCCAGCTCGCCGGTTCCCTTCTTGATCGCCTTCTCGATAGTGTCCTTGGGCATATTTGCCCCTTTGGCCTTATCGATCGCATAGCGCAATGAAAGGTTCGCAGAGGGGTCTCCGCCGCCCTGTTTGGCCGCTACGATTATCATTCGGGATATTTTGCTCCAGGCCTTGCCGCGTTTTGCGTCCAAAGCCGCTTTCTTATATTTAATACCAGCCCAGTGTGAATGACCTGACATATACGCTCCTGAATATCATGACCTTGAATTCTTTTCTATAAACTAAAACGTGAACATTATATCCGATTTTACCCGTTGCATAATCATTTTTTTAGGAAATGTTTGTTCTATAGGCGCATACTATTCCTTAGCCGTCACACACACGGCCATGAAGTCTGTTTTCAGAGAATTACTACCCCATATCAAGTGAGGGCAAAACCGATGGCTTAAGCTTATGGTTGAATTACTCGTGTGCCTGTCAGGAACCTTTTTGGCGTCCGTCACCAATGCGGACGACAGCGTAAACCAGCGCCCCGAGCAGTCCCGCCAGAAGGGCGATTACGATCCATATCCCGGAGCCGCGGCCCAACTGTCGTATGTCCATATAAACCCACACAGCAACGAGGATATGGACAATCAAGCATAAAGCCAGCAGCAGGCCAACTGCTCCCTCGCATTTGTCATCATCGTCATCATAATCATGGCGTGCTTGTTCCAGCTCCATCCTGCGCTGCTCCAGCTCAAGCTCCTGCATCTTACGCTCCATGTCCATTTTTGCCTGGCGATGCTCCATATCCATCTTCCGCTGCTGCATTTCCATCTGGAATTCCATATCCTCCGGCTCGAACTCCTGAGCGAGAACCGCAGGAACGGTAAGCATACTCAACAGCAAGAAACTCAAAAACACATACCATTTCATATCATATCTCCTAATAAAATCTGCTTATCGATAACAATGATTCCTTAACCGTATTTCGGCTGGTTTATCGCTCAACTGCACATTTTCATGTATATTGCTTTCCTATGCTGCTTCGGCTATACAGCAGAACTACTCTTTATTATGTCGATATTAACATGCGCAGCGGTGGCCGTAAACATATAAATCTTGTTCTTTGAACCGACATTTTGTCCCATGAACTGAGGGATAAAATTACTTTTTCAGCCTAACCGGCAACCGCCTTGATCGATATTTCCTCTTTTGGCACTCCTTTTCCTTGAGCCGAAGCATGAAATTGGCTATGTTCGATATGCTCAATACAAGCTTGAATGGCTTTGTTTTCCTGTGCCCCGCGAAGTGGGATTTTGTCATAACTTCCTTTTAATATAGAATTTATGCTAATGTGGTCTACTGGAAATTGGCTTTGTTTTTTCAAATCGGTTATTGAACCCCCAGCAGTGCTGGGGGCTAACCGATATTGTTCCTCTTCTGCCTCCTGCCGCTGGTACTGCCTGATTAGCTGCCGCCTCTCAAGCTCGCGCATGGTCTTTATCATGCTGTTTTCGATCCGCCTTTC
>JAFGPJ010000411.1 GCA_016936275.1 Sedimentisphaerales bacterium | reverse complement strand
TGTGGGACGTGCAGCAGAGGCCGTCAAGAAACTATGTAAAAGAGCTTGCAAAAAAAGCCGGTGAACTGGCTGAGGAAGATGTCGTGGTTGCGTGTGTTCAGGTAGCCGGTGTTGAGGATAACGTGATTGATGAATGGGTGAAGGAGAACGAGATTCCTTTTGCCATGGGCAGATCTGTCGCAGAAGAGGGAAAGAGCACTTTTGATTGGGGTGTGAAATCAATGCCATGGTCAATCCTCACGGATCGCATGCATATTGTATCCAGCGAAGGCTTCGATCTCGGCGACCTTGACGAACAGATTTTGAAGGCGGACGTGGATCCGAAATTTGAGCAGGACATTATCAAGACAAGCGACAGCGACCTGAGAATCACCTTCATCGGGCACTCAACGCTTATGTTCACGTTCGGCGGTAAAACGATTCACGTCGATCCCGTCAGCGCGGAGGCCGATTATACCGACATGCCCAAAGCAGACATTATCTTGCTCACGCACGAGCACGGCGACCACTTCGATACAAAGGTCATAGAAATTCTCCGCAAGCCAGATACTCAATTGGTATTGACCAAAGCCTGCGCTGAAAAGGTTGATGGACAAGTAATGGCCAACGGCGATGTCAAGACCGTTAGTGGCCTGAGAATCGAGGCGGTGCCCGCGTACAATATCGTCCACATGCGTTCAGCCGGCAATCCCTTCCATCCCAAAGGCATAGGCAATGGCTATATAATCACCTTCGGCGACAAGCGGGTATATATCGCCGGCGATACGGAAAACACGCCGGAGATGAAGCAGCTTAAAAACATCGACGTCGCATTTTTGCCGATGAACCTGCCGTACACGATGTCGCCGGAGATGGTCGCCGATGCGGCGAAGACCTTCAAGCCCAAGATTCTCTACCCCTATCACTATGGCCAGACGGACCCGAACAAGCTCGTCGAGCTGCTGAAGGACACGAAAGGCATCGAAGTCCGCATTCGCAAAATGCGATGAGCGAACTACTGAATTAGTGAATTATAGATTGCTCAATGAAACTAATCAACTAATCCACTTGGATTTCTTTTGCATCATTCTTGACATTATCGGCATAAATTAGTACAATAATAGAAAGGTGGTGCTTGGATTGTGAGAGGAACCATGTTTCGCACGTTGATTGGTAAAGAGATTGCCGAGACGATGCTTGGCTTTCGTTTCGCCATTGCAACGCTTCTTTGCGTAGTGCTTATTCCGCTTGGAATGTACATTAGCCGGAAAGACTACGAACACCGCCTGGCCGGCTATCAAAGAGAGCTTCAAACGTACAGACAGCGTTATGGTACTCCGCCGCCACCGCTGACCGGCGGCGAAGAGGCCCAGGGCTTCAGGCCGCCGTCGGTTCTGAGTATCTTCGCCTCTGGGCTCGATCCTTTCATGCCCGACAAGGTATTCACTTCACAGTCGGGATTGTTCCGCACGGTCAAGGAGTCCGGCATCGACAATCCACAGTCCCTCCTGTTCGGAAAGGCGGATTTCCTCTTCAATGTGATGTTTATTATCTCATTGGCCGCCCTGATATTTACCTTTAATTCCATATCCGGCGAAAGAGAAAAGGGCACATTACGCCTGATGATAGCGAATTCCATCCCGCGCAGCAGGATTATTCTGAGCAAAATCATCGGCAAATATATTGTACTTGTGGTTCCATTTACGCTCTCGGTCTTTATCGCCCTGCTTATCCTGAATGCCTCACCCGTTGTGTCTATCGGCTCACCGGAGGTCTGGCCGGCATTACTGGTTATACTACTTGTGACACTTCTATTCATTTTTGGCATGGTGAGTTTGGGCGTCTGCATATCCACATTTACGTCACAATCAATAGGCTCGATTGTCCTGCTGTTCTTTGTGTGGACCATGTTCATAATGGGCGTGCCACGGATAAGTCCCATGATTGCAGAGATTATCTATCCCGTTGAATCAGGAAGCGTCTTTAGCTTTCGCAAGAGAATGGTTCGCGACGATATCGAGAAACAGTTCGAGCAGGTGAAGAAGGAAACGATCGATTCGAAATGGGACAAGGAACGAGACATTGTGCAAGAGATGGAATTAAAAGCCACGATGGAGCTCGGGGATCGAATGAAGGCTCTGGGCCGTGAAGTGTCATTGGAGGTTGTTAAGGAGGATCCAGACTTCAAGGAGCTACGAAAGAAATTCAATCAAAAATACCAAGAGTTAAGGGCCAGGTATGAGCCACAAGTCGAGTATCTTTTCAACGAGTGCCAGAGGCGCATCGCGAGCGAGCTTAACAGAATCGAGGAGGACTATGGAAATCGCAGGAATATACAGTTTTCTATCGCCATGAATCTGGCGAGGATATCTCCTGTTAGCTGCTACGCGTATATAGTCTCAGGGCTTTCGGGTACGGGGGTTGCTGAGCCGGACAATTTCGTCAGGAATGCACGGATGTTTCAGGAAGACATAAACCAAATCCTTTATGACAAAATCTTCTATGTATTCGGCCGGCAAAAAAAAGCAAAGGGAATTAATCTCTTTGATCACCTTTCTTTTCCAGACATGAGGTATCGCAATTTTAATCTGGCCGAAGCTCTTCAAATGCACTGGCCGGACATTCTTCTGCTGTGTCTTTTTGATGTGCTGTTTTGTGCGCTGGCCTTAATGAGGTTTAATAGATATGACGTCAGGTAAAGAGCCAATTGATTTTTTGATGCGTACGGGAAAGTTTAATGCTTAAAACTCTGATTAAGAAAGAAATCACGTCGGCAATCTTAGATTTGCGTTTTGTGATTGCCGCGCTTTTGTGCATCGTGCTCATTCCGCTGGGGATGTACGTCAGCCGGAAAGACTACGAGCACCGACTGGCCGCCTATCAGACACAACACCAGGAATACCGGCAACGTCATGGCAAAGGGGTGGAACCGAATACAGAGGCTCAGGCTTTCAGGCCGCCTTCTATCCTGAGTATCTTCGCGATGGGTGTCGATCCTTTTATGCCTGACAAGGTAACAACGGCCAGATCAGGGCTTTTCCGCACCACTAAAGAATCAATCGTTGATAATCCCAACTCCCTTCTGTTCGTCAAGGCTGATTTTATCTTCAGTGTGGTATTCATAGTGTCGTTAGCGGCTCTGATATTCACCTTCAATTCCTTCTCCGGTGAAAGGGAGATGGGAACTTTACGTCTGGTTATCGCGAACTCCGTCCCTCGCAGCCGGATTCTCCTAGCTAAGGTTGCGGGAAACTACGTTGCGCTCTCGATCCCCTTCATAATCTCGGTTTTGATTGCCTTACTCATGCTCGACGCTTCGCCTGATGTGTCAATTATATCATCCAACGTTTGGCCGTCTTTCCTTGTCATCATGGGAGTAACCTTCCTGTTCATGCTGTGCATGGTGAGTTTGGGCCTTTGCATCTCTGCGTTTACCAGAAATTCGATGGAATCTATTGTGCTGGCCCTTTTTGTATGGGCATTGCTTGCAATCTGCATACCCAAAGTCAGCCCTATGGTCGCCGATGTTCTCTATCCCGTTGAAGGTGCGAATGTTTTCGACACCAACAAGAGATTGGTCGCAGAAGATATCGATAATGAGCTTGTCGAGGAGCGTGAGGCGCTCAGAAAAAAGTGCTTTGAAGAATTGGGAGCTCCGGAAAGTGATATGCACACGACCCAGCCCCACACTGAGCTGGGTCAGAAAGCTAATGCCCAATATGAGCAGGAGTTTGCACCTATTGATGAACGGTATCAAAAGCGCCTCGCCGAAGCGCTTAGGCGGCTCGAGCAGGACTACAGGCGAAGAACGAACGTGCGTTCCTCTATCGCGACGAATCTGTCCAGAATTTCCCCGTTTAGCAGCTACACTTACATTGTCTCGGAGCTTTCAGGTACGGGAGTTACCGAGCCGGACAACTTTGATCGAAATGCACAGAGGTATCAAGACCAGGTCAAACAAGCCGTGTACGACAAAATTATTGTCAAACGCGGTAGGGGTGGTGAAGCATACGAGTATCCCAACGAATTTGATCCGAGAGATGCTCTGATTCCGGAGATGGTGTACAGCTATCCGACTTTGGCGCAAGCCCTGCAGGCCGTCGGGTTTGATATAATCATGCTTGGCCTTTTCACCGTGCTGTTTTTTTCATTAGCATTAATGAAGCTCAACAGATACGACGTGCGGTGATAGTGTTCGTCGATCTTGCGTCAACAACTGTCTGGACATTTCCACTTGCCTTCGGGTATAATGTTCCTAAAGATGTTACCTGGATTTTGAAAGGAACTTAAATGGCAAGGGTGAACGGGCATTTGAATCGGCGCGATATTCTTAAAGGTTTCGGATTGGGGGCTTTGGGCCTTACGCTGGGCGGCGGGTCCTTCGGTTCTGCTGTGATACGGGCAGCGACGGGAAGTCCGCTCGTAGGCGAAGGTCAACTGTATAAAAAAGCAGCCGGGCCGGCAAAGGTTTCTCTGGTCAAAGGCAACGACTGCCGGGACATCGTTTATCAGGCGCTTAAAAAAATCGAGGACGAGGTTCTTGTTTCCATCGGCGATAAAAAAATCCTTATCAAGCCGAACTTCGTTAGCACTAATCGCCAGCTTGCGGCCACGCATGTGGACGCTATACGCGGAATTCTGGATTTTCTGACGCCCCATTATAAAAAGCAGATTATTGTCGGGGAGTCCACGCCGTCACGGGCAGGTGCATTCGATGGATTTAAAAATTACGGCTATCTGGCGCTCGAGAAAGAATATGATGTTAAACTGGTCGATTTGAATACTCAGCCGTGGGAATATCGTTACGTAATCGGCAGGGGCAATCGTCCAATTCCGATCCGCATTATTTCGACTTTTTTCGATCCGGACATGTATATTATCTCCGCCGCCAAGATGAAAACACATGACCGGGCTGTTACCACGCTGTCCTTGAAAAATGTCTTGCTCGGAGCACCGATGTGCGACAGCACAGGCAATGATAAGCGGCTGACTCATACAGCGGACAATTTCTCTCGTGAGGCGGTCCTGCATTACAACATGTTCCATCTGGCGCAGGAGATTTATCCCGATTTGGGTATTATCGACGGTTTCGAAGCGATGGAAGGCAACGGCCCGGTCAGCGGAACACCCGTGGATGCCCGAATCGCCTTGGCAAGCCTTGACTCGCTGGCAATGGACACCCTTACCACCAAGCTGATGGGCTTCGATCCGAGCCAAATCCTGTATCTGACGAGCATGGCCGAAGCCGGCATGGGCCAGAGCGACCTGAGCAAAATAGAGATCCTCGGCACACCAACCGAGCAGTGCCAGTATCACTTCAAGCCGAACCAGCGAATGATCGAGCCATACGGGCTTGCATCCTGATTAAGACAACATCCTGCCGACAACAACCCATCCTGCCTACTTTTATTTCAATGTTTTTGCGAGTGCGTAATAGACTTCGTTGATTCGGATGTCTTTCTTGAGACTGGCAATCGTCGTATCATCATCTATCAGCAGGTATTCGACGCCGGCAATCTCTGCGAAGTCGGCGATATGTTCTTTCGTTAAGGCCATGCTGAAGCCCGTGTGATGCGCTCCTCCTCCGAGAATCCATGCGGCGGCCGCAGTCTTGAGGTCGGGCCTGGGTTCCCAGACTACTCTTGCCACGGGCAGCTTGGGCAAAGCCGCATCGGGTGCCACAACCCGGCAGGGATTTGCGAGCATACGGAACCTGTTGCCCATATCCATCATCGAGACATTAATCCCTTCGCCCTCGGGAACGTTAAAGACCAGTCTCGCAGGGTCGGCCTTGCCCCCGATGCCTAAGGGATGGACCTGCAATGATGGCTTGCCGGAGGCGAGCGTCGGGCAGACCTCCAGCATGTGCGCGCCGAGCACTTTCATGCCGGATGGGTCAAGATGGTAAGTGTAATCCTCCATGAAAGACGTTCCGCCGTCGGCGCCGGCGGCCATCACCTTCATCGCCCGAACCAACGCCGCCGTCTTCCAGTCGCCTTCTGCGCCGAAACCATATCCTTCGGCCATCAGGCGCTGGACCGCCAGGCCGGGCAACTGAACAAGTCCGTGCAAATCTTCAAAAGTCGTGGTGAACGCCTTAAAGCCGCCGTCGGCGAGAAACTTCTTCATCCCCACCTCAATTTTTGCCGCTTCACGTAATGATTCGCTCTGCTTTTTTGGCACGTCAACTTTATAGAGGCTGCGATATTCATCAACAGTCCTGTCGATCTGCTTGTTTGTGACCTGGTTGATAACGTTCACCAGATCACCGACGCCATAACCATTGACGGAGTAGCCAAACTGCTTTTGTGCTTCGACCTTGTCGCCCTCGGTGACGGCGACCTCGCGCATGTTGTCGCCGAAACGTGCGACTTTCATTCCCTGCCAGTCGAACCAAGCGCACGCCGCCCGCATCCATATCTCCAATTCCCTGTGGACGGTCTCGTCCTGCCAGTGACCAACGATTACCTTGCGGTCCTTTCTCAGACGGCTGCAAATAAAGCCGAATTCTCTGCCGCCATGCGCGGATTGATTCAGATTCATGAAATCCATATCAATCTTTTCCCAGGGGATGTCCCGGTTGAACTGCGTGTGGAGGTGGGCAAAAGGTTTGTTAAGAATCTTAAGTCCGGCTATCCACATTTTCGCCGGACTGAACGTATGCATCCAGGTAATCAGCCCTACGCATTTCTGCGAAATGTTCGCTTCGGTGCATATTCCGGTGATTTCTTCCGCCGATTTAAGCACGGGCTTGAACACTACTTTGCAGGGAATCGACATGGATTCATTAAGAAATGCTGCTATCTGCTTGGAATCCTTGTCAACTTGTTTGAGGGTTTCTTCACCATACAGGTTTTGACTGCCCGTGATGAACCAGACTTCGAATCTCTTGAGATTTTTCATGATCTTTAGCAACCTAATTATCGAGTTATCATTTAGCTTAACTATTTACTCAACATGGCCCACTCTAACGCCTAATTCTGTAATTTGTCAATGATGCAATGATATAAAATAATATTTTTTCCAGCGTTTACATCCCTCCATCGTGCACCAGCAGCGCCGATGGAATTAAAGATGCTACCTAAGGGCACCTGTAATCTCTCCTTATGATCGCGGTTTTACGTGAATACCTGGAATGGGAAAATTATACAGGTTGCCTGTGTTCGAACTGTTGGTTAAAGGAGGACACAGGGCTGAGGTGCGGAGGGAGAGGAAAAAGCGAGATAACCCCAGCCCTGCGAATGTGCTTTCTATTCTCAGTTCAGTATATCATCAATCTGAATGTAAAGCAATGCTTTTCTTGTAAAAAAATATCATATTAAGCCCAAACAGGCGGATGCTTCTATTTTAATTCCTTAATGTAGATATTTTTAAACTGCAGCAGGCTGGGCGGGCTGTTCCACTGACCGTTGCTTTTGCCGCCATGGTGCTGTAAGGCGATAGGGCCGCTCTCGGCGATGCCCGGTAGCCGGGCCTTGTCAATGACCTTGATTCCGTTGAGCACAACCGTGACGCGGTCGCCCTGCATGGTTATTTCGAAGCGGTTCCACTGGCCGACGGGCTTGTCCGCCTGATGACGTGGAGTTGCACCCTCCCGAACTTCCGGCGGCATGGATTTATCCATGCGATAGCCGTAGAATTCTCCCGAGCCGATGGGCCAGCACCAGATATTGACCTGGCTTTTGCCGTCACCGCGAAGGTAAACTCCGCTGTCGGAATCGGGCAGGGAAAGCGTCATTTCCTTGCCGTGGATGTCTCTGGCGTGCGTGCCGTCCGGCAGGATGTACGGGATACGCGGATTAATATAGGGTGTTTCCTTTATCCGCCAGTCCACATGGAGCACGAAGTCCTTGAAATCCTCGGTATGCCAGAGGCTTTTATCGCCCCTGGCCTCGCTGCCAGCGTCGTAGTCGATGACGCCGTCGATTATCTTCCAGTGCCCGTTGTCGCCTTCAGGGACCTTCCAGCCGGTGAAGTCTTTGCCGTTAAATAAAGCGCGGAAGCCGGGTGACGGCACGTTGTCCTTCTCCGGCTGTGCCGATATGGTTTTGCCGCAAATCAAAATTGTAAAGACCACAGCAGCCCATATCATAATTGCCACGATTCGTTTCGATGCCATTTTAACCTCCTTTTCTTTTCAAGCCAGGATTTCAATTTAACATTTACCGGAAATTATAATTTACATTAACCTGACTATATAATACAATATAATAAAATAAAGCCAGAGAAAAAACTGCACCAGATTCAAATGCAATATTAAGGAGATCTATTATGACCGAGCGAAAAGGCTTTACATTAATAGAGCTTCTGGTGGTAATTGCCATCATTGCAATACTGATGGCCATCCTCATGCCCACCCTGAATCGGGCAAGAGAACAGGGCAGACGGGCGGTTTGTCTTAACCATCTAAAGACACTGACACTTTGCTGGTCGATGTATGCCGATGAGAACGACGACAGGATCGTCAACGGCGAAGCCTGTTGGGACCCGACCGGTCCCCCCGCCGCCCCCGTACCCACATCGGGCCCTCATAAAGGCGAGCAGTACTGGGTCGGCAACGACTGCGCATCCGGCTTCATGCAGGGAGAGCAACGACCGCTCGATATACAAAAACAAGCTATCCGGGTCGGAGCGCTATTCCCGTACTGCAAAGTGGAAAATGTGTATCGGTGCCCGACCGGTATTCGTGGAGAGATGCGCACTTATTCCACGGGCTATGGGATGAACGGCTGTTTCGATGCAACTGGAACGTATGAAGGTAACAAGGGAGTGAGAGTTGGCAGGACGGTGCTGATGGTCAAAAAGAGATCAGAAATAACTGTCCCTTCTCCGGCTTATAGACTCGTTTTTCTTGATGAAGGCCGGGTCACTCCGGACAGCTACGCGATTCACTACTCTACGCCGAGCTGGTGGGACCCGCCGTTTGTCCGGCATGGGGACGGCACAAACGTTGCTTTCGCAGACGGCCACAGCGACTACTGGAAGTACAGGGGAGCAGAGACGATAGATGTCGGTAAGATGGCGAATCCGCCGCATAACTACAGGCCTACTACCGAAGAGGGCCTGGCCGATTTAAAGAAGATGCAGGAAGCCATCTGGGGCAGAATAGGTTACTAATTCATGCCAGAAAAATTCCATTCTTGATGTCATTCTGGTTAGGTTGTTGAGAGCCTGTCATCTGTAATCTCACTTAAATTTATAAAACCATGCAATAAAAACCTATTTTGCTTCGTCTTGCTCGGAAGTGATATTGTTTATCACAAGATAAAAAGAGCCTATTATTAACGTTTTTGCAAAGGAGACCAAAATATGTTTAGGCGAAGGGTAGTTTTTGGGCTGGTTGCGTGCCTTTTGGCCGTTTTGATCGTGAGCCAGACACTTTCACAGCCGGCACAGCGAGGACAAAGAGGGGATGCACCAGGCTCGCAGCGTCCACAGATGGAAAGACGGCAGTTCGATCCGGAGCGGATGCAGCAGATGATGGAGCAGCGAATGCAGCGGCAGGTTGGGGCCAGCGATGAGGAGTGGAAGACAATCGGGCAGAGTGTTATGAAAGTATCGCAACTCAACCAGCAGGTATCCGGTGGCGGTATGTTCGGCGGCAGGCGAGGTCCCATGCCTGGTAGGATGGGCGCCCAGGGACAGCCGACAGAATTTGACAAAGCCACAGAGCAGTTGCAAACCTTGCTCGATAATAATTCAGCGAAGCCGGAAGATATCGAAAAGCAGCTAACAGCTTTTCGTGCTGCCAGAGAGAAGGTCAAAAAGCAGCTTGCTGCAGAGCAGCAGAAACTTCAACAGCAGGTAACGGTCCGGCAAAAAGCCCAACTGGTTTTGATGGGCATGCTGGAATAAAGCGTTGCTGAACCTTATAACACACTTTGAAGATAGATTGACGAAACCATGGCCCGGGAATCATCGTGATGTTCGCTACAGAAGGATTTCAGCCCGGGCCTTGCGTCTTTTTGCTTAACCGGGGGAACCCCGCAGCGATTTTAGCTGCTTTGCTATTTTTTGATAAACCTGCTCGACGGTAATGTTTTTAATGTCGTATTTCGGATCGAAGTTATTGATAGTCACCCCCCTGCTGTCCGGCTCGATTGCCATAACGCAATGCTTTCTTTTATAAGGTTCCAGCCTGACAGGATTCGAGCGTCCGAACATCAAAACGAGCGGTACGCCTACGGCCGCTGCAATATGTCCTGGGCCGGTATCGTTGCTTACTGCCAGTTTCGCACGTTTGAGCAAAGCAACAAGTTCGCTAAGAGACGTTTTCCCGGCGAGGTTCGCAATAGGGACTTTGGCTTTTTCTTTTATCTTCTCGACGATACTGGATTCCGAAGCCGAGCCGGTAGCAACAATGGACAAATTATACTGCGATGAAATCTTGTCGGCTATTTGTGCAAAACGCTCGGAGGGCCAGCACTTATCTCTGTGGGCCGAACCTGATATAAGAACCGCATAATTGTCTTGAATGCCGTGACTTGACAATAACCTGCCGACCGATTCTTCTGCTTTTGGATTCTGTGGAAAAACAAACTCGACGCCGAAGTCGCGGGCGCCGGCGGCCCGAATTATCTTCAAATAGAAATCCACCATGTGGATGTCTTCAATGCTCTGAGGAATTTTATGCGTGTAGAAGATGGTTGCGAATTCCCTGGCGTTTGCCATTCCGAAGCGTAATTTGCTGCCGGAAAGCCAGGCTAAGCAAGCCGTTCGGAAAAGGCCCTGAAAGTCAAATATAACATCAAATTGGCTCCGGCGAAGCTTTCGTATAAGTGACATCAGGGCGCCGAACGCACCGGAATGGAACCATGCCCTGCCAAGGAGCTTGCGGTCGAATGTGATAATCTCGTCCAGATCGGGATGATTTTCGATAAGCTGCGCGAATTCCGGCCGGATAAGCCAGCTTATTTTTGCTTCGGGAAAACTCATACGCAGCGCCCTCAGCGCCGGCAGGGTCAGGACAATGTCGCCAAGCGAGCTGGGTTTTGTTATCAGTATGTTCTTGAAACGTCCGGTCATTGCTAATTCATGCACTGTATGTTTTGTTTCATATCGATTATTATAAGAAACGAATATTTATGGATTTATTGTAAGCGATAAACCGATTTGAGGCAACCGGCATAAGAAAATTAAGAATTAAAATGCAAAACACCGGCTTACATATTAGAATGCAGCAAGAGTTTGATATCTTATGGCTAAAAAAGGAAAATATACATACGACTGGCCCAGGCCGATGGTCACGGTCGATGCGGTAGTCTTCAGTCTGTCCGAAGGCAAAACGAGGGTCTTGCTGGTCAATCGGGGCAAAGAGCCGTACAAAGGCAAATGGGCCGTGCCGGGCGGATTCATTGAGATAGATGAAGAGCTGGAGGACGCTGTAACCAGGGAGCTTCGAGAGGAAACAGGGCTGACCGGAGTGCGGCTTGAGCAGATGCGCACCTTCGGCAGATGCGGCCGCGACCCGCGAGGCAGGCAGATTTCTATCGCGTTTACCGGAATTGCAACCGCCGGACAGGACAAAATACGCCCCGGCAACGACGCCGCTAAAGCGAAGTGGTTCGACATAGAAAACCTGCCCGAAGATATGGCCTTCGACCATGATGAAATGATAAAGTGCGGCATACAAAATTTAAGAAAAAGGTGGGGCAATATTCTAAGGCATCCCTAAGAGAGCCCTGCCCTGCTGATCAGATTGCCACGGCCCCTGGGCGGGCCTCGCAATGACAGGAAAAAAACAGATGGCTGATGGCGTGGATATTTCAGTTGATTTTGCCGGGTTGAAGCTGAGCAATCCGGTTTTTACGGTTTCGGGGACTTGCGGGTATGCCGATGAGCTGAGCGATTTTATGGACGTCAACTGTCTCGGCGGATTTATTACCAAGAGTATCACACTAAAACCGAGAAAAGGCAATGCACCGCCTCGGATTGTTGAGACTGATTCCGGGATGCTCAACGCAATCGGGTGGGCGAACATCGGACTGGACAAGTTCATCGAAGAGAAATTGCCTGTTATTCGAAAGATGTCCCCCGCTGTCTTTGTGAATATCGCAGGTGAAACGATTGCCGATTATGTGGCTGTCGTTGAACGGTTGGTGGCCGAAAGCGGCATCGCCGGTTTCGAGCTTAACATTAGCTGTCCGAACGTCGAGCACGGCGGCGTTAGCTTCGGAACCGATCCGGCACAGGTTACGGAGATAACAAAGGCGGTAAAAGAAGCCTCCGGCGACAAAGTCCTGATGGTCAAGCTGGCCCCCGCCGTGACGGACATCAGTGTCATGGCACGAGCGGCGATTGATGCCGGGGCTGATGCGTTGAGCTTAATCAATACCTTTACGGCGATGGTTGTCGATATTGAAACACGTAAGCCTGTCTTAGCCAACCGCACCGGCGGCCTTTCAGGCCCGGCAATAAAACCCATCGCTGTTTACCTGGTGAATAAGGTTTACAACGAAGTGACCAAAGACAATAACATTCCGATTCTCGGAATGGGAGGAATCCGCACTGCATCGGATGCGATTGAATTTATCCTCGCCGGCGCTTCGGCAATCGGTATCGGCACGGCAAACTTCGTCGAACCTGACTGTTCAGTAAAAATCATCGAAGGCATTAAAAAATACTGTGTCTCCCACAACGTATCCAATATTAATGAACTTATTGGTTCACTTATATAGAGAGAGCAACTATGACAGGAAAGACAACTCGCCTTGACAGAATTGTATTTGCCATTATTTTTTTTGTAATGTTCTCAATCCAGTGTTTTGCTGAAGCGGATACCGACAAGATAAATGGGATGACTTATGAGCAGGCCATGAAGAGGATACCCGAGCGTAAGATTCCCAATTTCTGGATAGGTGACGTTGCCGGTCTGCCGTGGCGCCTCGAAAAACTCACCAAAAGCGAGGTCAGGACAATAGCGATATCTCCCGGCGGCAGGCCGATGCACCTGGTTACTTACGGCCAAAAAGAAAAGCTCGGTCACAAGGCCAACTTCAATTCCGCTATCGGGGGCAGGGAGCCGGCCTCATATATGGACAAGTCGGCAAGAAAAAAGCCCGTAATCCTTTTCGTAGGACCCGTGCACGGAGCAGAAGTCGAAGCCCTGACCGGTCTTGTCAACTTTATTAATATAATGGAAAATGGAGAAGACCTGCGGGGAAAAGAGCAATCGAAACTTCGCGACCTCGGCCTTCAATGCCGGCTGCTGATTATTCCGGACGGCAATCCCGACGGCATAGCGCGTTTCGAGCCGCGAAGTCTCTGCGGCATGGAGGGCATCGACCTTCGCTTCTGGGGCCAGGGCACATGGAGCGATGATACTTTCTGCGGATGGCCCCAGAGCAAACGCCGGCACCCGATGGCCGGCGACGACGTCGGATTCTTAGGCTGCTATTTCGACGACAAGGGAATAAATCCTATGCACGATGAATTCTTTGCCCCGATGGGGCCTGAATCGCCTGCAATCTTAAAAGTCGCCGCTGAGGAAGGGCCGGATCTTGCCGTCTCGCTCCACAGCCACGAGAGCAAACCTGCCGTCTTACGCCCGGCGTATGTCACCACTGAAGTCCAGCAGGATATTCGTTCGCTGGCAGAGCGATGCTACGCCCTACTCGCCGAACGCGGTTTACCTCATGGCGGCTTTTTCGAAGTCAGTTCCGAAGGCGGCAAAAATCCCAGCCCGTTCAACCTGACAAGCGCCCTGTACCACATCAGCGGTGCAAATTCGTTTACGTTCGAATGTCCCCACGGACTCAAAGATGGCTGCCGGGTGGACTTCGAGCAGATTCTCGATATACAACTCACACTTTATGAGGCTATGATTAGACATGAAATCGAAAAGAAGAAACTTTAACAATGATTTTTCCAAAAATTTGATTGTTATCCTCCTTATGTTACTGATGCTTACCGCCGCCTCGGTTCAAGGGCAGATAGTGAAACTGGACGAACGCCCTGCTGAGCCTGGTGAATGGGGCTACCGCCCTGCCGATGGTTCGGTTTCGCAAGTCAATCCGCCGAGCTTTAGCTGGCGGCCTCAAGCCGGCCTGACCTGGGAAATTCAGTGCGCCCGCGGCGCAGAGTTTAACAAGATTGAGTATCAGGTAAGCGGCGTCGAATTTAACGTTCATTGTCCGCCCCGGTCTTTTATACCGGGCACTTATACATGGCGCTATCGCGGCAAAGAAACGTCTGGTCAATACACGAGTTGGAGCCGTTCACGAACTTTTACGATTGCCAATGATGCCGCGAAAATGCCGCTGCCTGCTCATGATGAGCTTATTGCCCGCATCCCGAAAAATCATCCTCGGCTGTTCATGCGTCCGGAGAACCTCAGCCGGCTGCGAGAGCTGGCGCAAGGCAAGATGAAGCCTGAATACGATCGGCTTGTCAAAGAATGTGAAAGGATTATGTCCCGGCCGCCGGCGACCGCCGAGCCGCCGACCTATCCGGAAGGTATGGTTCGCGGCAGCGAAGAATGGCGCGAGGTTTGGTGGGGCAATCGAACGTACACAATCCGGGCATTAAACGGCGCTGCGACGCTTGCATTTACTCGCCTGTTGGGCGGACAGGAAAAATACGGCACAGAAGCCAAGCGAATTTTGCTCGAATGCGCCAAGTGGGACCCAAAGGGAAGTACGGGCTACCGTTACAATGACGAAGCGGGTATGCCGTATAATTATTATTTCTCCCGAACTTATACTTTTGTGAACGACTTGCTCAGCGAGCAAGAGAAAAAAATCTGCCGGGATGTAATGAAGGTCCGTGGCGATGAAATGTACCGGCATCTGTGTCCACGTCACCTATGGCAGCCCTATTCGAGCCACTCGAACCGTGCATGGCATTTCTTGGGCGAGGTTGGCATCGCCTTCTTAGGCGAGGTTGAAGGCGCTGAGGACTGGGTCTGGTTCGCAACCAATGTGTTCTTTAATACATATCCCGTCTGGAGCGACGACGACGGCGGCTGGCATGAGGGCGTCAGCTACTGGTCCAGCTATATCGGCCGGTTCACCTGGTGGGCGGACGTGATGCGAGAGGCGATGGGGATTAACGCTTATGACAAGCCGTACTTTTCGCAGCTCGGCTACTATGCGATGTATCTTATGCCGCCCGGCAAGGTCAGCGGCGGCTTCGGGGATGGGGCGAACCGCTACAGGGCCTCGAATCTCGTGCCGCTGATGAGCCAATTAGCCGCACAGGCCGGCAACGGGCACTGGCAGTGGTACGTCGAGCAGATGGGCGGACCAAGGGCGGCGGACGGCTATATCGGCTTCATCCGTGGAACGCTGCCGAAAGTCCAGGCCGAGGCGCCCGATGAGCTGCCCGCCTCCAAGCTATTCCGAGGCATTGGTCAGGCGTACCTGAACACGACGCTCACCGACGCCGACAAGGACGTTCAGATTATCTTCAAATCCAGTCCCATGGGGACGCAATCGCACGGAAGCGAGGCGAACAACTCGTTCGTGCTGTGGGCGTACGGCCAGCGATTGCTCATCCGAACGGGCCGTTACTATAATTACGGCGGCCCGCACCATCGCGACTGGATGTGGAGCACGCGCTCGGTCAATAATATCACGGTCAACGGCGGCCGGGGGCAGGCGAAGCGCACTGCCAAGGCACAGGGCGAAATCGTCGCTTTCAAAACCACGCCGGATGTGGACGTCGTCGTGGGCGAGGCCGGCTCAGCCTACGAGACGCCGCTCGAACGATTCACCCGCGCTATCATCTTTGTCAAACCGGAACTGATTATCGTTTATGACCGCCTCGAAGCCAAAGAACCTTCCATCTATGAATACTGGCTGCACGCCGTCAACAAAATCGACATCGAAAACCAGCACCAAATCCAGGTCAAAAATGAAGATGTCGTTTGTGATATTGACTTTCTAACGCCAACCGACCTGACCTTCGAGCAGACCGATCAGTACGATCCGAATCCTATACCGAGCATCAAATTGCGCGAGTGGCACCTGACCGCAAATTCTCCGAAAAAGTCAGGCCGCATGGAGTTCGTGACACTCTATCGTCCACATAAGCGGAATGATAAAATCGATAGCGAAGCCAATCTACGCCCCATCCCCGGCGGCTATGTACTGAGTGCCAGCCAATCCGGCAAGAAGTTAATCGCCCTGCTCCCCACGGACGAGGTGATAACGCTCGAAGCCGGCGGCCTGAAAACCACCGGCGCCATCAAGCTAAAACTCGAACAGCAAAACAAGCCACCTCAAATCCTTGAAATCCGGGAAGGTGAATTGGATTAATGGTTAGCGATTTAGAGAAGAAGCCGAGTTAAGATGTGATTAATCTTCATTTCGTATAGTGTCCGCAATCTCGAAAACCGCACTTTCACTATTATCGATAAAATTATAGCGACATATTCGGCCTCGGTCTCTTGCCCATAGGTAGAGACATTTATGTTCCGCCGACATACCTAAAAGAGATCGCCTCTCACGTTGGATTGTGTTAATGACCTGGCCCTTGTCATTGATTACATATATTCGCTGTCCTTCGTATGAAAGGCATGCAATAAAGCGGTCATCCCTGACTAATCCTCCTATATCCTCGGGTAATTGACAGAGCAGTGTATTATCGCGGAATATCTTGCTGCCTGATGCATAAACAACAGAACC
>JAFGPJ010000064.1 GCA_016936275.1 Sedimentisphaerales bacterium | reverse complement strand
GTAGATTTCGAGCGGCACATCCCCGAAGAAACCAGGCTCAAACTTGCCGAAATGGGGCATAAAGTCAGGCCCGGCGAAGGAGCATTCGGCGGCTATCAGGGGATATGGAGAAAATCGAATCCCCGGCGTTACTTCGGAGCCTCTGACCCCCGCAAAGACGGCTGTGCCATAGGATATTGACCGAAAGTGCCTAAAGTGACACAAATGTGTCACTTTAGGCACTTTTAGTCAATCACTATAGGCATTTTCATAGATGGCAAGAACATCGTCCTTGGTCAGCTTAACCGGCGTGATGTCGAAAAGACTGCCCATCGCGTAGAAAGAGTTCTCGGTGAAAGTTTCCAGGTCTTCCCGCTTAATACCGAAGTCGGCGAGCTTCTCGGCTTCGAGTCCGACGTTCTTTATGAACTTTTTCAATCCGTTGATAAACGCCATGGCACTTTCCTTTTCGGACATGCCGGCAATATCTTCTCCCATGGCTCGCGCCAGGTCGCCGAAACGTGCAGGATTTCTTTCAGCCAGATAGCTGAAGTATGAAACCGAAAGCATCGTCAGGCCGGCACCGTGAGCAACGTCAGGATAATATGCACTGACGGCATGTTCCATCGAATGATGAGAGATGCAGCGAGACAGCGACTCGCAAATTCCCGCTTCGGTGTTGGCCCAGGCGAGTCTGGCTCTTGCTTCGATGTTCGTTCCGTCCTTGACAGCAATCGGCAGGTATTTTGTAATCAAACCGACCGCCTCCAATGCCAGCAGGTCGCTCGTCGGCTGGCTGACCGTTGCCAGGTACGTCTCGACCGCGTGAAAGAATGCATCCATCCCCGTATAGGCGGTAGTTTTCGCAGGCACGCTGACCATCAGTTCCGGATCTACGATTGAAAGGTGTGGAAACGTGCAATTGTCGCCCCAGCCAATCTTTTCGTTTGTCTGGCTCTTTGTGATAACCGTCCAGGGGTCAGCTTCGGTTCCCGTCCCGGCAGTTGTTGTTATAGCCACTATTGGCAATGCCCCGCCGGTGGGTGTTTTTCCACCGCCGCTTCCTCTGGCGATGTAGTCCCAATATCGGCCCGGATTGACGGCCATTACAGCGATACTTTTTGCCGAGTCGATAGAGCTGCCCCCGCCAAGACCGACTACGAAATCGCAGTTGTTCTCTTTGGCGACGGATGCCCCTTCCTCGACGTGCTCCGAAACAGGATTGGGCCGAATCTTGTCATACACAACCGTTTCGATGCCATTCTTTTTGAGGTATTTCGTTGCTCTGTCGAGATAGCCGTGTTTCTTCATAGCACCGGAGGCACCTATTACAACGAGGGCTTTTTTGCCTGGAAGGTACGGCGTGGTCTCAAGCTCGCTCAGCTTGCCACAGCCGAAGATAATTCTCGTCGGCATGTAATATGAAAAATCCAGCTTCATTTCTATGAGCCCGTGATTATAGCCTGCTTTTCTATCGGATGCCCGGAATTGACTTCTTTGAATCCGAGCCGGTAACGGAGGCGGCTTAGCATAACGTAAAGTGAGGGGACTACAACCAGTGTCAGTATTGTGGCGAAGCCCAGGCCGAAGATGACGACAACCGCCATGTTGCGCCACCACTGCGTGGACTCGCTTTTGGTTGCCCAGGTAAAAGTATGAACGTCGAAAGAGATACCAACGGCCATGGGAATCAAACCGGTGATTGTAGTGGCCGCCGTGAGCATTACAGGCCGCAGACGCGTCACGCCGGCCTCTTCGGCAGCAGAAATAAGGTCAAGCCCCTTCTGCTGCAATTGGCGTGTATAGGCGAGTAACACTATCGCATTATTCACCACCACGCCGGCCAGGCTGATGACACCAATTCCCGTCATAATGATGCCGAATGGTAAATCGCAAATCAATAGACCCGTCAAAGCGCCGATTAGTGAAAGGACAACCGTCGTCATGATAATAATCGGCACCATGAGCGAATTGAACTGAATAACCAGCACCATAGTAACCAGTAGAAGAGCAATAGCGAACGCCTTGGAGAGAAATGCCTGGGCTTTATCCTGTTCCTCTTTTTCGCCGGCATAGCTGATTTCGTAGCCGGGCGGCAGATCAAGCTTCTCCAGACGCTTTTGAACGTCTGACAGAACTTCGGTGCTGAGACGGCCCTCGGCGTCGGCGGTAAGCGTAACTACGCGTTTTTGATCGACGCGATTGATCGTGCCGAACCCGCCCCGGTAATCGAATTTTCCCAGCGAGCTGAGCATTACCGCCTCGCCGGTGGCGTTGGGAATCTGCAGCCGATATATATCGTCTATGTTGACCCGCTCGACCAGCGGCAGGCGCACGGTGATGTCATACTCGTCGTTGTACTGACGGTAGGTTCCGACCTTTGTCCCGAAGATTGCCATTTTTATAAAGTTGCCCACAGTGGCGGTGTTGACGCCGAGAAGCATCGCAACACGACGATCGACTATAAAAGCCAGCTCCGGACGCTCGGCCTCCAGGTCGCTGCGCAAGTTG
Source organism: Sedimentisphaerales bacterium (assembly GCA_016936275.1). Classification (GTDB taxonomy): domain Bacteria; phylum Planctomycetota; class Phycisphaerae; order Sedimentisphaerales; family Anaerobacaceae; genus JAFGPJ01. Next base: position 4,434 of record JAFGPJ010000064.1, on the reverse strand, counting down.
ACAATGTTGGGCACATCGGAGATCATGCGCCTGGCCTGTTCACTCAAGCGTTCGAGCGTCTTGAAGTCCTCTCCAATGACACGGACCGTAACGGCTGCACCTGTCGGGGGGCCCATTTCTTCCTTCTCGACCCGAATCTCCGCCCCTGCGATGTCGGCTATGTCCTTGCGTACCTCTGCGATGATCTCTGCGGAAGGTCTCTTGCGTTCTACGAAGTCATAGAAGACGAGCGTAATGTTGCCCAGATGCGGGCCCCCGGTGCTTGCGATGAGGTTGATACTCCCGCCCCCGGCAGAGCCTACATTCGTGATAATGTGCTTCAGCCATGGCTTATACGGTTGGACACGGTCCTCTATCAGACGGGCAATACGGTCGGTCTCATGAATGTTCGTGCCCTGCGGGGCACGTATGTTGATCATAGCGCGCTCCGGGTCGCCTTCCGGAAAGAACTCCACGCCTTTTCCGATTTTGCCGTACAGGGTTCCCAAGGCAACCAGCAGGCAGAACGCCAAAAACAAGGTCATGCCAGGATTGTTCAGTCCGGCACCAAGCAGCCGCCTATAACCCCGAATAAACCAGTGGTCTCCCTGCCGCGGCGCATGTGAACGCCCCGTCCATACAGAACAGATCGTCGGGTTGAACACGAGACCAACGAAGAGCGAAGCAAGCAGGCCAATCGTCAAAGTGATAGGCAGATACTTCATGAAATCGCCCATGATTCCCGGCCAGAACATCAAAGGCAGGAACGCACAAACGGTAGTGAACGTCGAGGTCGCAACTGGCCAGGCCACCTGCCTGGCCCCGAGTATGGCCGCATCGACACGGCTGTACCCAAGCTGAAGATGACGAAAGATGTTCTCTACGATGACAATGGCGTTATCTACAAGCATCCCCAGCACTAAAACCAGACTGAAAAGTACAATCATATTCAAAGTGTAACCCAGCATCTGGACTACGAAGAATGTTATGAGCATGCTCAGTGGGATTATCATTGCAACAATTGAACTCGGGCGCCAGCCAAGGAAAAGCAGTAATATCACCGTCACCAGAACCAATGCCGAGAAGATGTTATTTTCCAGATCTGCGACCATATTGCGAACGTACTTCGACATATCGAAAGTAATGTCAAACTTCAACATGCCCTGGGCCTGCTGTTGTGCTTTGTCAATGACCGCCTTGATATAATCGGAAACCCTGACAGCATTAGCTCCGGCACGTTTTGTTATGCTCAGTGTGATATTAGGAATACCATCGAGGCGCGAGTAGGTGGTTCGGTCCTTGAACGTATAATCGACTGCGGCCACGTCGGACAAATAGATGGGTTTTCCGTCCCGGACGGTCAGCAGTAAATGGCTCACTTCCTCCGGCTTGACAAACTCGGCGGGAATACGAACGTTGAATTTGGTACCCTTCGTTTCCAGGCCGCCTGCTGAAATATTTACGTTTTCCGATGGAATAAGAGCAAGGATTTCCGGGATTGTCAGGTTATACGAAGCCACCCGGTCGGGATCGAACTCCAAACGAATTTCAGGCTCCAAATCGCCTATCACCTCCACCTTAAGCACGCCGGGTACCGCTTCGAGCGCATCTTGCACGTCATCGGCGGCCTCCTTGAGCTGGACGGGTGAGATGTCGCCGGAAAGGCTTATAATCATTATAGGCAGCTCAGCAAAGTTGATTTCCTTAATCACCGGCTCTTCGGCATCGAGTGGCAGTTCAGCCTTGGCAAGATCAACTCGGTCGCGAACTCGCTGCAGGGCCACTTCGCTGGGTACATTCGGTGTAAATTCCACACTGATAAGAGACATACCCTCGGCGCTGCTGGATGTGATTTCCTCCACACCGCGAATGCCGTTGAGCTCCTTCTCTATTTTCATCGTTACGGAGGTCTCCATGTCCTCCGGCGAGACACCCTCATAGGTCGTCGTAATCATAATGTAGGGGATTGGAATATCTGGCGCCGCCTCACGCGGAAGTGTCACGTAGCTGTAGCCGCCCAGGAGTATGATAATAAGGCCAAGTACGGCTACTGTCGTTCGATTTTTTATGGCAACATCAGTAAGGAGCATGGCGGCTATTTCTTCTCCGGCACAATATTAACCTTCTGTCCCGGAGCAACGAAGCGGTGACCGGCAATGATGAGTTTGTCGCCCGGCTCCAGGCCGCTCTCTATTTGTACTTGATCGCGCCTGATGATGCCCAGCTTGACGTCACAACGCTTGGCATGCGAGGAATTGACCACGTAAACGGCCTTGCCGTCCTCCATCGGAATCACAGCCAGCAGAGGGACAAGAATGACATCTTTGAGGATTCGACGCGTTAGACGGACGTTTACGATCTGTCCGCTCCGAAGGAGCCGCTGCCTGTTGTCAAGGGTTATTTCCGTACGCGTGGTACGAGTCTTCGAGTCGGCAAGCTCACTAATGAACGTAATTGTTCCGGTCAGCGACTCGTTCGGGTCTCTTGCATTCGCAAGAACCTCAGCTTGCTCGCCAACGGAGAAAAAAGCGACGTCTCGTTCGGGAATATCGACGACAACTTTTACCGTATCGGAATCAACAACCTGGGCCACGGGTTTGCCGACGTCGATGTATTCTCCTTCCTCGACGAGCAGGGCGTTCAGCACTCCGGCTATGGGTGCAAAAATGCTGGTACGCTCGAGACGGGCGCTGATTCCTTCAAGACGGGCCTTGCTGATAGCAAGCTGGGAGGTGGCATTATCCAGCTCGCGCTGAGTTGCGGCGTTTTCTTTTGACAGGTTCGTCATTCGGTCGAACTCGATCTGGTCCCGTTCGACCTGAGCCTTGGCGCTCTCGAATTCGGGCAGTATGAGGTCCGTATTGAGCTTGACGAGCAGGTCCCCGGTGCGTACCTTGCTGCCTTCCTCCAGAGGAATACGTTCGATGCGGCCGCCGACCTCAGAAGAAACCGTAACGATCCGGTTCGGCTCGACCACTGCCGGCAAATCAAACATGTCGGCAAGCTGCGGTTCCGCCTTGACGGTCATGACCGTAACGTTCACCGGCGGCGCCTCGGTGGCGGGGGATTCCCGCTTTTTCGCCGGCATTTTCATGATTACAGTCAATATCACTACCGCAGATAGAATGATGACCGCCTTGACGACATTCCTGCGCAGCCAATTATTTTTTGTTTTATTAACTTTTGCCGATTGATCGCCCATCTAATGTACCTTTATTTAAAGCCAAATGGCTACCAATAATATGAGCCATCCTAGAAGCGTTCATTATAACATCAAAATCTGCAGAAATCAAGACCAAGGAAAATAGAAAGTACAAAGTTACCGTTTTTTAGCTAATCTGCTGCCTGGGACACATAAACAGGCGGCCTTGTGCTCACACACAAGGCCGCCAAAAAACAAGGACTATCTTTTTACGATCCGGTAATCGCACGACGGTATTCAATCAATGCAGACGACTACCAATCGCGTACAACAATTCCATCTTTACCCACTAAATATTGCTCCGAATTCATGACTTTCAGATTATACACCTTTCCAACGCAAGGCAGTGCTCTTCTGACAACAAATTTGACAGTAACCGGGCCCTCTAAAGAAACCAGCTTTGAACCGCTCGTCAGCTCCTGCACAGCAGCCCACTGGCCGGAATCCAGCAGGAAATAATGTGTATCGGCGACGCTGATCAGATTTCCCGTTTCCAGCACAACATCATGGCACTGCCACGGCCCCTCGGACTCATCATGCTCAGTTACATCAAAAATTTCACGTGAGCACACTTTATCGCTTAGAGATGTCAACGTACGGAAACTGAGCGGTTTCTGAACCTTTTGTCCGGGTACAACCTTGGATATCTGAACCAATGCACCATCAACCCAAACAAGTGTCTCGGCCGGGAAACACAGCCGGGGATTCGGCTTATCGGGTCCTGGGCCGACGCTGCCTGCACCGTCTGTCACCAGCAGCGAATCCAGCCTGTCCTGTGGTGCACTTCCAATTGTCGGCGGAGAACCGACTCTTATATCCCCACCGTCCCAGTAGGTGTAAATGTTGTCATCGTTGATGCCGCAGAACGGCACTTTTTCCTGGCCGACGTGGATGTCCAGGAACAATACGTTCTGGGCGTCTTCCTGGTGAGCAATGGCATTGCCGTATTTAATAGCTTCCTTGCCTCCGGTCGGACTAAAAGTGCCTGGCCAAGTCTTAGCCGACGCGGCCGGGGAATCCTGTAAGGGATTCCTGTCGGCCGCTACCGCCATACCAGGCTCGCTCGATGTGGTCAGAGCGTAAAGGCCGAAGGGCATGTGGTAAGAGTAGCTGCAATGCTTCTCTGATTCGGGACCGAAATCCCATAGATCGATAAGGTCTCTGTCGCCAGCGCCGTAGTCGGACGGTTTGAATTCCGAAACTCCGGAATCGCCCTTGCATATGAACGACTTGGGTGTTACCTCGGCGTACTT
>JAFGPJ010000410.1 GCA_016936275.1 Sedimentisphaerales bacterium | reverse complement strand
TGACGGGCTTGGCGATGGCATCACCGAGGCCGGCAGCCGTCAGCTCGAAAGGGGCCTCGACGATGATAGATGGGATCGCAAAAACCGCTAAAGGTGCCCTGGCGCGGATCAGGGTCTTAACGCCTTTGATTGTCGGGGCAACATTCGCGGCGGTATAGCCGTTCATCGTTGCTGCGGTTGCAAACACGGCATAAGGAATCCCTTTATCGAATGCCGACCACTTGGTCAGGTCGTTGACAACGCCAGTTCCAACGGCAAGGGCAATATCAGCGGGGGGCATCCGGTCATTGAGCCATGCATGAGTCGGCTCGTCACAAATGGGTCCGCCGTGATTTGTGTCGGAGACAATGATATTTTGAACGGACCAGCCTGCTTGTCCGAGGATTTCTTTGGCAAGCTCGCCGGCAATGCCCCATGTTCGCTTATCGGCAACAAGAACAATACGACGGCCGCTCACGAGAGAGCCCATCGCTTTGGGCAGACGCTCTATGGCATCCTCTGCATAAATGATGCTCCTGATGGGAACCTTGTGGTTTCGTCCACATTCGCAATCGAAGGCTGTATCGAGAAGTTTTTCGAGATTCATTACTATGCCTTACATAATTTTTTCCACTACCACTTCTTGCCCTTCGGTAAAGTGTGCCGAGTCGGCGTCTTCCGGGCTGATTCGAAGCATTTCTGTGTCTTCGGATTCAGACGGCTCGCCAGCCTTGACATGAACGGAGCGCAGCCCTCCGTACCACCAGCGGACATGGCTGGCGTAAAGCAGGTCGCCCGGCTCGGCGGTCATTTTATCGAGTGCCGATTGAGATACGATAACCACATTCTGTCCCGAAAGATTCAGATCGAATTTGGTTATCAGTCGCACTTTTTCGCCGGGGCGGCGGTTCGGTTCAGCACCTTTGAATCGCCGCATAGCATCCAGTTGGGTCCCGGCGACAAGCCCTTTTATTTTTTCCGTAGAGCAAGGTTTTGTAAACAATGTTACAGACACACCGAGCGTACCGGCAGCTAATAGGCCGAACAAGGCCCGCATGAAATCGTAGCTGTTCGGCCCCATTCCAAAATCGAAAGGGCCGACCAGTGCGTCCGGCCAGATAAAAGACAAGCCGATCAGGATCGCTCCACCGACGATAGTCACAAAGGCAGCGGCTGGAGTATAGCGTTTCCACGTAATCCCGAATAAAATCGCCATAAGGACCGGCGGTGTGACGGCAGCAGTGAACATGCTATGCGCGCTATAAAGAGTCTTATCCATAAATATAGGAACCAGAGCAAGGCCGAAGCCGGCGGCACACAAACTCGTTATCCGTGCAACCAGCAAATAGTGCTTGTCAGTGCTTGCAGGCTTGATGTAAGGTCTCCAGATATCATTGACAAAGATTGCACTTACGGCGTTTATGAGCGAATCGGCGGTGCTCATTAATGCCGCGGTCAGGGCGGCCAGCACAAAACCGAAGACTCCCGGAGCGCACAGGAAATGAGCTGCTTTTACGAAAGAATCGCCCGGCTCGGTTACAAGCTCGCCGTTGTTGACCAATGCTTTAGCTATCCATCCGCCGCAACTGGTGGCTATCGCCGCTAAGGGCGCCAGCACAAGTATCCAGCAGACTATCATCCGGCGAGAATCCCTTACGCTCTTGAGCGAGAGAAAGCGCATGATAAAACCCTGGTGCATCAGCATCAATGCCCCGGTATTGGCAAGACCGTCCTGGACGTAAATGCCGATGAAGCTGAAGTCGGGTGGGGAGTTGAAATCCGAAAATGCAAATTTGTGCGAGCGCGGCAGCAACGCCCAGAAGTCGCCAAAACCGCCGAAATGGTAGATTGCACCGGCAAAAAGTCCCAGTCCTGCCACAAGCAGGATGATTCCCTGAACAAGGTCGGTCATAATCACCGAGGTCTGGCCCCCTATATAAACGTATATAGCCACGGCAGCGGCGGTGACAATGGCCCCGGTCATTATCCGCCAGCCTAACAGCGTATGCAGTGTCCGGCCGAGAGTGATAAGATTTATACCGATGTAGCCTATGATGTAGAACAGAATTATCACTGTCGCGGCGATACGCGTCTTTTTATCGAAACGGTATTCGAGGTACTCCGGAATCGATGTAATTTTGTTGTAATAAATAATCGGCAGCCATACCAGCACCAATATCGGCATCCAGAACCAATCGTTTAGGTATGACTGCGTGCTGGATATGCCGTACCTGAATCCGGCTGCGCTGTACTTAATGAAACTGTAGCTTCCGACGACCGTCGCGACGCATGAGAAAGCTATGAGCCACCATGAAAACCTCTGCCCGCCGAAGAAGAAATCTTTTGTCGTTTTCGTATATCGGCCGAAGTACAATCCGAATCCCAGCACGGCGGTAAAATAGCCTATCATTACTGCATAGTCGAGATTTCCACCGATGGCCTGAGCGATCATAGAGCACCTCCGTCCGCCCAGTTAGGCGACAAAAACGTAAAGATGCACATGATGCCGAGCAGGAAGAAGTATCCGCCGACGAGTATCAATAAGAGCCGGCGGTCATCGGCGTTTTTCAGATTAAGATATCCGCCGCGCAGACCGCACCAGATTCCAATCAGGCACAATATCGCTCCGATGCCGAACTCGCAAACAATCGGCCAAACTCGCATCATATCCACTTGTCGTTTCTCCTGTTATTAAGATTCCGATAATTACTTTCCGGCGAGAACCCACCGATTGGGAATACGATCCTTCAATTGCTCTCGAAGCCATCCCGGACGGTTGGTTGTAATTCCATTGACTCCGAGTTTGATTAACCGGATTGCCTCTTCCGGGTCGTCCACCGTCCAGACGTAAAGCTTCAGGCCCGCAACTTTGACGGCATCGGCGAATTCCTTCGTAACGCCGGCATAATGAACGTCGAGACCGTCGAGACCTTTATCCTTTGCCGTTTGAACATGCTGCGGATCGTGGGGAATCCATTGCTCCGTGTCCTTGATCTTTTCAGTCCCCTTGAGCCAGTATGTGGG
>JAFGPJ010000409.1 GCA_016936275.1 Sedimentisphaerales bacterium | reverse complement strand
GTAGGGTGCGATGAATCGCACCGATTCTTCCGGACGTAGACAGAGATGACTGCAACGTGGGCGCGGATATTTTTGACCGCCTGACATATGATTAAAAGTAAAGGAGTATACCATGACTAAGGCACAGAAAACAGCATATCGGTTGCGGCACATTATTCTTGTAGCCGGCATCTTATTTACAGTAGCAGGCATTGTTTGGGCCATCCTGCCATTATTCTTCGATGCCGATGATTTTGCCGGCTTAATTGGTACTGTATTGATACTTAACAAACTTGCCGGTGATAGTAGATTGGCCTATGGTATCAACGTTGTGATAGTGCTGGGTTTAGTTTTACTCGCACAGTGGGCATTTCTCAGGCCGGGCAAAGGATGGACAGTACGGATAGATACTGTCGGCAGGCCTTTGAAAACCAGCGTTTTTGCCGCTGGTGTAATTGCAATGCTATTGACGGTCGGCTTTGTTGCTCTTTTACTTGAGCTGCCGAATTTGTGGGAAGGTATTATGAGTGTTGACAGCTATTGGAATATCATCTGTGTTTGGATTGCAATGTTGATTATCTGGGGCGTTTGGTCTTTGATCTTTTTTGTCTACTGGAGGCAGGGCGACAGGTACACACAATTAGGGAAGATGATACGTGGTTTGGTAGCCGGCAGTATTCTGGAAATAATTATAGCCGTCCCCGTACATATATGGGCAACCCGGCAACGAGAATGCTATTGCTGCCGGGGTACATATACAACCCTGGTATTGGCAGCTACTGTGTTGATTTGGGCTTTCGGGCCGGGGATAGTATTGTTATATATGCGTGAAAAACGCCGAATTGAAAGATTAAATGCTTTTGGGCAGGACTAAATTTGTGCCGGAAACAAGTCCGAATGGTGCGTGTTTCTACCTGCTGTTTTAAAACGTCCCGAGGGACCAGACAAATCTCCTGATAAGCACATAAGCGTAGAGTACCAAGCCGAGCATGATTGGGATTGTGATTATCCAAATGAAGATTATTACGGCGGTTCGAGTAACTTGTTTAAGCTCGAATATTTCTCTTAAATCCTGCCGGAAGCGGCCAATGACCACATAGCACCACCAGAGGCCGAAAGTATAAATCGCAGCAATAGCAAGCGCATGATACCACCACACAAGAAACCTCCGTCTATTTTTAACAGACGATATTGTTTTCTTCTTCTCTTTTACTTCCTAAGATAATATACTCTAAAAAGCCGTATTTTCTTCATTATTCATATAACGCGTATTGCGTCAAGATGAGTAAAAGGAATTTGAAACAAGCCGATTAGTCTATCCCTGGGCGGAAATCCTAAACTCACCTGCTTTAGCAGGGGTAAACTTGTCCCCTTAAAAACGGGGATCTGAAGCAGGATGGATGTGTTCAGCTTTTTAACAATTTAACAGGGAAAATGATAGAAACAGGATCGAATTGCTTAGATTATCCGCTGTATGCGGGTGGGCGCGGGAAATCCCATGCCGCCTTGAGTTTTGTTTTGCTGGGTTGGCCTGCTTTAGTCCAGCCAGATTCCCAAAGGCACTTGTATTTCTTTGGGCTTTCGCTCTTTTTTGGTCTTTTCGAGTGATTGCGGCTCGGCCACTTTGCGGTAACCCAGTGCCTTTATGACATCGAGGACCTCAGTCCACGTGGGGAAGGGCCTTGCGTTTTTCCGCTTATATTCGTCGATTGCCATGAGGAAATCGAACTGCTCATCGGACATTTGCCCTTCTTCGGCGGCTTTTCGGTCGTCAGTCAGCCGTCTGCCAGGGCCACGCCGGCGGTCCAGGCCCAAACGCCTGTCCACACCACTGCCCCGGCGATCCTCACCTTTGCGACGCTCTGGATTTTGCTCGTTTGCCATTTTAAAAATCATCCTCGAAAAAGTCGTCATCGAAATCGCTTTCTTCCTCGCCTTCCATCGCGAAATCATAGAAATCGTCGTAGGCGTGCTGCGACTCGATTATCACATGGGCCTCGTCGAGAAATTCTTCGGGGACCATTACGGCAATTTCCTTGGAGCCAATTTCGTGTGCCAGCGGCTCGGTTATAGTAGCAGAAATATCGTTTGCCTCCAGAATACTTTTGTATTCTGTGGCCTGCTCCATATCCTCGGCGAAAGCAACAACAACATAGCCTTCCAGATTTGCATGGGACTTTTGGCCTTTTTTAGAACGCTTAGCCATTACTTATTCCTCCACAACAATTTTATTCCTAAACTCTTTACCTTTCAGGAATCCTGCTTGCTCTGCCCCGAATTAACGGTTCAGTTCTTTAAGGAACCTCTCACCCGGTTCTTTTCGTCAAATTGAAGCACGTAAATAATTAAAATTATGAACTTGTGAAAAAAAAATCTGTTCGTTGTTATTCGTACTCTCAGCTAATTATTAGCCATCGACCTTATAACTATAAAAAAATAGCGATTTGGCATTTTTTTTATTGCAAATTCCAAAGCTTATTAGTAATAAAGCTTGATTGTGTGCCGGGCTGTAGGAGTTAGCGCCGGCCAATTACTTTTTTAATCTTGTCAGTATGGAGGTTTTAAGAATGGCAAAGAAAAGAGAATCTTTGATTGTGGCAAGCAAGATAAAGGCTTACATTAAAAGCAAAAAGATGATGACCTCATCCGAATCGCTTGAAGCCATTAGCGAAAAGGTCTATAGTATGCTTGATGCTGCTATAGACCGAACCAAAGCAAATCGCCGCAGTACGGTTAAAGCACAGGATCTGTAGCCTTTATTAGAAGCTCATTAGTACCTTTTTGCATCCTGATGGGTAAGTATTATGCTAACATCTTTTGGTCAAGGATTTTAGCAGTCATATTGTATTCAAATAAGCCATTCCGCCTTTTTCGGGGCGGAATGGTTTATTTTGATTAGTCATTGACCTATAAAATGTGTTTATTAACATCAAAATTCACGCTTTTTATAAAAATTTTTTCAACTTATTATAGTCAAAATCCCGATTTATATATAAGGTATCGGTACAAATACTAATTTTTCTAATGCTAAAAAGGTTAAGACTGGGTGATTTCTTGCCGATTAAGGAGCTTATGGACAGCCTGTGACTTGGCTGTGCAACCAGGTATTTCCTGAACCGAGGACTGATTGCATTTTAGATTTTGTTTGCAAAAGCTACGACGATTTGATAGTGAAAGAATAATTATAGGGCTTTAGCGGTGATTATATGAGAATTTTCATGTTAGGCTGGGAGTTTCCGCCCTTTATAAGTGGTGGATTGGGCACCGCCTGTTATGGCCTGACCCGAGCGATGGATCAGCTTGGCATGGAAATAATGTTCGTTTTGCCCAAAATGGTCGAGAGTAAATATGCCACTCACGTCAAATTACTGACCCCGGGCTCACATAAATCCTCTTCGTCCGTTAAATTCGACGAACTGAAAAACGTAAAATTCCGCGCTCTCAGCTCAACCTTACAGGCCTATACTACGCCGGATAGTTACCTGCAAAGAATCGAAGAAACATTGAGACTCAAACAGAATTTGCTTGGCGGCAGCTTCAGCTCTGCCAGCCAGCTTTTCATGTCAAGAGACTACGGCAGTGACATGTACACAGAAGTTCATCGTTATGCTGCATTGGCGGCCGAATTGGCTGGGGATGAGCAGTTCGATGTGGTCCACGCCCATGACTGGATGACCTATCCTGCGGGAATCGCCGTAGCGGCTATCGGTGGAAAACCCCTGGTTGTGCATGTCCACTCGACAGAATTCGATCGCAGCGGCGAGCATGTAAACCAGATGATTTATGACATCGAACGAGAGGGTATGCACCGGGCTGACAAAGTTATTGCCGTTAGCCATTATACCCGCAATATTATAATAAGCCGGTACGGAGTCAGTGGTGATAAGGTGGAAGTGGTTTATAACGGCGTCGAACGCATCGGACAATGGTCCATGGATGAAACCGTCATCGATAAAGATGAGAAGATTGTGCTGTTCCTTGGCCGAATTACCATGCAGAAAGGCCCGGAATACTTCCTCCAGGCCGCCAAGAAAGTCCTTGAAGTAATGGATAACGTCAAATTCGTAATGGCCGGCTCCGGGGATATGATGCACCAGGCTATTGAAATGGCGGCGGGGCTTGGAATCGGCCAGAAGGTGCTGTTCACAGGCTTCTTACACGGCGAAGACGTGCAGAAAATATACAAAATGGCCGACCTGTACGTTATGCCTTCGGTGTCGGAACCATTCGGGATCGCACCACTGGAAGCGCTTGACAACGATGTGCCTGTCATTATAAGTAAGCAAAGCGGTGTGTCCGAAGTGCTGATGCACGCCCTGAAGGTTGATTTCTGGGATGTCAATGAAATCGCCAACAAGATTGTTGCCGTACTGAAATATCCACCGCTGCAAATGACACTGCGAAGCCACGGTAATTTCGAGGTCAGAAGGCTGCGTTGGAAGGATGCAGCGGCCAGGTGTGGAAAAATCTACGAAGAGATGCTGATTCCGGTCTAAACATCACATATTTAATAAACCAATAAGATATCCGGCGTGATTGAACTTAGGCGGATATTAAAACGAGATTAAAGATTATGCCTTCTGTATGTTTCTACTTTCAAGTTCATCAGCCTCTGCGATTGAGGCACTACACCATATTTGACAAAAACGACCAGTATTTCGATGAAATTAAAAACAGCTCGATTTGCAAAAAGGTGGCAAACAAATGTTATCTTCCCACAAACCGATTGCTTCTGAATTTGATACGCCGATTCAATGGTCGATTTCGGATAGCTTATAGTGTCACCGGCCTGTTACTGGAGCAGCTCGAGCGTTACTCGCCGGAAGTATTGAGCACATTCGATGCCTTAGCCGAAACTGGGTGCGTGGAATTTCTGGCCGAAACATATTATCACAGCCTCAGCTTCCTGTACTCTCGCAATGAATTCGTCGAGCAGATCAACAAGCACATCGAAGCGATAAACTACTTTTTTGACCAAAGACCAAGGGTATTTAGAAATACGGAGCTTATATACAACAATGATTTGGCGGCCCTGATCGAGTCAATGGGCTGCTTCGATGCAATCATTAGCGAAGGGGCCGACCATATCCTGGGCTACAGAAGTCCTAATTTTGTGTACCAGCCCAAAGGCTGCAACCATCTTAAGCTCCTGCTGAAAAACTATTCGCTCAGCGATGATATTGCCTTTAGATTCTCTAACCGCGACTGGGCACAGTGGCCTTTGACTGCGGACAAGTTCGCAAGATGGATCAGTAATGTCAACGGCAACGGCAACGTCGTCAACCTGTTCATGGATTATGAGACATTCGGCGAGCACCAGTGGGAAGATACCGGCATATTCGATTTTATGCGGCATCTGCCCGACGAGGTCCTGAAACACCCGGATAACAACTTCAAGACTCCGAGCGAGGTCGTTCAATCCTACAGCAGCGCCGACACGGTCGATGTGCCGCATATAATAAGCTGGGCTGATACCGAAAGAGATCTTTCCGCCTGGCTGGGAAACGCCATGCAATCCAATGCGATTCACGAGCTTTACAGAATCGAGAAGAAAATCAAGGATACGAAAAACGAAGAAATCATCGGGGACTGGCGAAAATTGCAGACGTCGGACCATTTTTACTATATGTGCACGAAATATTTTGCAGACGGTGATGTGCATAAATATTTTAATCCCTATGACTCGCCGTATGATTCTTATATTAACTTTATGAATGTCTTGGACCATCTGCACAAGCGTTGTTCGGGAAATATGGATAATGGGGCACTTTGTCCGGCACCGGGACAAGGCCCACCTGAACTATCATCCGGTCCGACATCGGGGATTGAAAACCTGCCTAATTTACAGCCAGTAGAATAAATACCCTGTATAGTCGCCCACTCGATGCAATACTGGTTCTATCCTAAAAATAGGCATATTGAAGAATATGGTATAGAGAGAGTATGGATTTTGTCTTAATAGTGCCGTTTGGAGTAAAATAGTGTTAACATTACAGAAAGCCGATGAAGCAACAAACATTTCCGTGTCAATCGCCGACAGGGACATCGATAATCTATTGACGAAGGAATGGTTATTAACCAACGGGCGCGGCAGCTATGCATCATCGACGATTGCCGGCTGCAATACCAGGGCCTACCATGGACTTCTGATCGGCTCTTTAACACCGCCGGCCCACAGGGTAATGGCATTGTCCAACTGTCTGGAGATGGTCATATCCAGGGCAGGAATCTTCAATTTATCGACCTTTGAATTTCCGGACAAGTTTGCTCCGACGGGTTTTGGCTTTCTGAAGAAATTCCGCCTGGACATAGGAGCACATTTCGATTATGAGCTTGAGAATGTGGAGCTGACTAAATCCGTGTATCTTGTGCGTGATACGGATAAGGTCGCCGTTGTGTATGATTTTACCAACGTCGCTGAGCCGGTGGAATTCGTGTCGCGCCCTTTTGTCGGCTTACGGAATTTTCATGCGCTACAGAAATCCTATGCTACGTTTTATTCCAAATGGCTCGGATCGAATACAGAGGGATTGCTGGTTCGCCACCAAGTGCCGGGTAGTTATGAGCTGCGGTTGTGCTGCCCGTCCACTAAATTTGAGAAAGATCCGCAATGGTGGTTCAATTTTACATATCGTCACGACAGGGAAAGGGGACAAGATTTCACCGAGGATTTGTGGACTCCCGGATTTTTCAAATGCCGAATAGACTCACCGGTAAAGATTGTCCTTTGGGTGAGCCTTAGCTCTCCGAAGGCCGGCAAAAAACATGACCCTGTAACGAACATGGATATCGATACGGTCTGCAAAGATTTGCAAAAGTACCGCCGGGAACAGATGCACCTGATAACCAAGGCTAAGGACAAATTCCAAATCCCTGTTTCAAATGGCCGGTCAAAAAATCAAAATTTGCGAATCGGCAACTGGAAATATTATGAGATGCTATGTCTTGCTGCCGAGCAGTTTATTACCAAACGCCGGACAAACAATAAAACTACTACGACAATTTTAGCCGGCTATCCCTGGTTTGCGGACTGGGGCAGGGACGCTTTTATCTCGCTGCCGGGCCTGCTGCTGGCAACCGGCAGATTCGAGCAGGCAAAATCGGTCCTGACAACATTTGCCGGGGTGGCGGATGAAGGGATGATTCCGAATCGTTTCGATGATTACAGCGATTCGACTCACTTTAACAGCGTCGATGCCTCACTATGGTTTATCAACGCTGCGTTTCAATACCTGCAGGCCTCCGATGATTCGAAAACTTTCATACAAGCGCTCATGCCGACAATCCGCTGGATTGTAGATTCATACCAGAAGGGCACAAAATTCGGAATTCATGCCGATACCGACGGTCTAATTACCGCTGGCGACGAGCAGACGCAATTGACCTGGATGGATGCCAAATGTGACGGCATCGCTTTTACGCCCAGATATGGAAAAGCGGTTGAGGTCAATGCGCTATGGTATAACAGTCTCTGTCTTCTAGCTGAATTCTATGCCGGGCGGGATGAAGAAAATTCCAAACATTACGACTCTATGGCCGAAAAGGTTCGCAGCAGCTTTCGTGAATTATTCTGGAACGACAGTAAAGATTATTTAAACGACTGCATTCTGCCCGACGGCTCGATAGATGACAGCCTTCGGCCGAATCAGATTTTCGCAGTTTCCCTGAAGTTCTCGCCGTTATCGCAGCACCAGCAGGCTTCGGTTGTAGAGGTGGTGCAAAACCATTTATTAACGCCGTACGGACTGCGAACGCTAAGTTCTGATTCGCCCGGCTATAAAGGAGTATATACCGGGCCGA
Organism: Sedimentisphaerales bacterium; assembly: GCA_016936275.1. GTDB lineage: Bacteria > Planctomycetota > Phycisphaerae > Sedimentisphaerales > Anaerobacaceae > JAFGPJ01. The sequence goes on along the minus strand of JAFGPJ010000409.1, from coordinate 2,887 downwards.
TACGGCAGCGCGATGAGGCTTATCACCAAGGCACGGTCTGGCCGTATCTAATTGGGCCGTTTATCGAGGCGTATTTGAAGGTCAACGAATTCAGCCCGGAAAGCAAAAGTCGAGCTGCCGAATTCATCGAGCCTTTGCTTGAGCATTTAACCGAAGACGGCTGTCTCGGAAGCATCTCGGAGATATTCGATGGCGATGAGCCTCATAAACCAAAAGGCTGCTTCGCCCAGGCATGGAGCGTCGCAGAACTGATTAGAGCATACCAACTGATAAACGGCCCTTCAGCCGGCCCCTAACCACAATGCGAACCGGCTGCGGTCAAATCTGAAGTACGACAACTGCAACTGGAACGGATGTCTGTTGTCTCGTATCGTTCGGGAAATCCGAAATCCTAAACAAGCTTGTCCTGGACCCAGTCCGATAACGGAGCGTCCCCAATCCATGGTCAAGCCAGAGATTCCTTCTTTCTGCTTTTCCCTGTTGCATTATGATTTCTTTTTATCTCAAGAGGCTTTTATACCGATGGAGAATGCATCAGCGAGACTCTACAACTTTGGGGGGCCAGGATGGCAAGCAACCTCTGATTATGAAGGAGATTGCTAAATAGATGGAACTGACAATTCACGAAGACATAGATTCATAGATTTTGGAGTTCAGAAGAATGGGAAGCACTCTTCGAAGGAATAGTCGTATCCGCCATTGTTTGGGAACTCATGGGACGGACTTCTTGGAACATGCGTCTTGTTCCTTTGAACGTATTCTACCCCACACACAAGTAAGGAAATGGAAGGAAAAAGCTGCAAGAGAATGAGCCAGAGCCACGTGGGATGGTAACAAGAGAAAAAGCATTAACTTGACTCTGTCGGTTAATTCCCAGGACGTCGACTACAGCCTCTCTTCAAAACTGGAGCGTCGTACGCCGCCAAAGGGTGTTGGCAAAATTTCGCGTACCCTAGACACGCGTGAGCACATGATCTGTCGGACCATTGTCGAGCACCTAAGTGAGGTTCTGACGCAGAACCATGCTGCTACGAGCCAGTTCTACCTAATGTCAAGTCGGGATGATTTCGACGAGCAAGTAGTCGCTCAGCACCTTCAGAACTATCATGGCCTTTGCCTCGACGTATTTGAAATGCTCACGTCCTTACATAAGCTCGCAGAGCAGACTTATGAGAACAAGCAGCTTGTGTTCGGATGTATCCTGGACACCAAGCAAAACGCGAGTTCTGGCAGTAGTTTGTTCCCACAGGAGATGTTCGCACGTAAGCGTTATCGTGTGCTATCTGATGGATTCAGAACTGCCTATCATGTTGATTCTAAAGGTGCGCTACTGGGTTTCATCAACCTTGAGAAATTCGATCGATCCGGTAAGTCACTTAAGCACTTCTACCCCGAGTGGGCAGAGAACATAGCTCGTGCAAGCCGCAAGAGTCGTTGTGGGATTTGTCTCAATCGAAATGGTGATATACTAGTTTTTGACGAAGCAAATTTGCGACTCACGTACAGGTTCGGCCGATGGCAGTATTGGAATCATAACCATATTGTTGACTTACTCAAGAATGTCATGCGTGTGCAGCGTGTGCCACCGACTCTTGTTGGCAAGGTCGCAAGTATAATTTACAGAGTTGCACTTGACGTCGCTTTTCGACGAACGGGAGCCTTGTTTGTAATACTCCGGCAAGGGAATGACTTGAGAAAGATTGTGCTCAAGGGAGACGCCATCAACGACAAGAATCGGCATAAGGTTGACAATGCTTTTGACGATGCATTGCCCGGCAAATCGATCCTTTCGCTCCCACGTACGATACTTGTGGAACTATCATCTCTTGATGGTGCTATAGTATTGAATAATAGAGGCCAACTGCTGGCATATGGTGCTGTCCTGAATCCGAGGAAGAAGGGGAAAACTACCGCGACTGAAGGAAGTCGGACAAAAGCAGCTATCGGTGCGTCTAACTATGGTATATCAGTAAAAATTAGTTCGGACGGTGACATTTCAGTATTTCACAAAAGCAAGGAGTTTCTCAGAATATAAACAGTTTGATTCCCTAAAGTTGTGCCGTGGTGGAAATCTGGATAAACCTCAGTAATTCATCCTTCTTCGTTAAAATCCTCTCACATCTCATATGGGATGCTCACAACAGGTGTGTAAAGACTGATTATTCAGGTAAATTTCAACCTTACCTTAGTATTTCAACTCTTCGCGAATCAGGCAGCCGTCACATGGGCAGAAGGCGCGGATGTTCTTTTCCGGAGTTGCCGGTGGCACCTCACAGCCCGGCATTAAAATGAACTTGTCCGTTACCGCAATGATACACTCCCGAGCCACAGACACCGGCTTCAGGTCTTACTTATTGTTTTCCAGTGAGGATTGTGCCTTTTCCCTTGGGAAAATCGTCCATGGTTCAGCAGGTAAATCTCTCAGATATCCCTTTAGCCAGTCATATTGGGTATGTCTTTCCAGGAACTGCTCCGCGAGGAAATCCCTGTTACACGAGCTGCCCCACTTGGCCCAGAATTGCCAGGCCTGTGCCATCTGAGAATCAACGACTTTGCCGTCAAGTGCTCCCGCCGGGTAGTAAGCACCGTGCCAGACTCCCGGAGTCCGCCCATCGTCCAATTCACAATGGCCGCATATCGTCCTGGAAGTCGGTTTCTCTTCGCACAGGTACATGTCATAGTGGTCGGCCAGCATCTTTTTGGCTGCTTCGACGGAGATTTTCCCCTTATACGTTTGCATGAGCTGTTTCCATCGCTCCCGGCGAGCCACACGGGAATTCCTTATGTCGTCATAGGATGCATCCTGGGCTTCTTCTCTTAGAATCTTCATATTATCGGTCACGTTCGAGCCATGAAAGTATCCGGTTTTCTTTTTCTCCAAACTGTG
>JAFGPJ010000408.1 GCA_016936275.1 Sedimentisphaerales bacterium | reverse complement strand
GGGTATAGGGTTCAGGGGCTAGAAGAAGATACTAAGGGAAATTTTAATTATTAGTTATTAGTTATCAGTTATTAGTTATCAGTTATTGGTTATCAGTTATTGGTTATCAGTTATTAGTTATCAGTTATTAGTTATCAGTCATTAGGTGGCAGGTGGCAGAAGTCAGAGGTTAGAAGTCAGAGGTTAGAAGTCAGAAATCAGAGGTCAGAGGTCAGAAGGCAAAGATGGTTAAATCGTGGTTTGGCAGGTAGTAAGAGGGGGAAAAAGGGGAATAATTTTGAGGAGTGGGTTGACAGGTGAGGGGTGAAGCGTTATTTAGGTTGGCGGAGGCGTAGCTCAGTCGGTAGAGCAACGGCCTTTTAAGCCGTGGGTCGTGGGTTCGAGTCCCACCGCCTTCATTGTAAAGCACTGCAATTGCATAACTTATGGCCTTAGCTTTTTGTCGCACAAAAACTGTGCTGTAAACTGTGCTGTAAATGTGCTGTTAACCAATAGACGGTAGCGAATTAATCGCAATTCGCTGCTGCTCTATCTGGTATCCAGTATAGTAATCCTGATTCACTTGGACTGATGTATGTCCTAACACTTGCATAGCCGCTTCCCGTGGCACTCCTGCATCCAGCATTTGTGTATTACAGGTTCTTCGTAGATCATGCAGTGTACAATGGTCAAGCCTAGCCAGAGCCACAGCTTTTGGAAACCATTTCTTGCAAGCATCGTAAAAAGCCTGGGTTTTTGTGAACACATACTCATTCACCCTGTCCTGAGCCAATCTTGACAAAAGCTCTGCTGTCTCTTGCCTCAAAGCCACAGTATGATTCTTGCGTTTCTTGGTGCGAAATTCTTCACGGCTGACAACTTCCAAACGGTTATCCTCGAAATGAATGTCTTGCCAGCGTAAGTAACAGATTTCACCACGCCTCAGCCCGTGATAATAAGCCAGAGACACAACTGCTCTGTGTCGTAAGTCAGTTATCACGTTCATTAGAGCCACTATTTCACCCACTTCGAGGATTCGGGGAGCTTTCCGCTCTGTTCTGAGTAAAAGCCTATGTCTTCCAATAAGTTTGTTTTCCAGAATTATTTCATCCCGGACGGCGTAGCTCAGTGCAGATCGAATCGCTCTGATGTATTTGTTAATTGTATTGGGTGATAATTTGTTTTCCAAGCCGCTTTCCAGAAGGATCCGTTTGAAATTACGGATCATTTTGGGATTTATATCACGTGGGCTTCTCGGCTTACACGCTTCACCCAGAGCCTCTAACGCTTCTTTGTGACCTGCTATGGTCTTGGGGGCAACGTCAACATCAGGAGAATTGGCCATATTCTCCAAATGTCGTTTTACCCATTCGGCATAACTGATTTTGACGGGAGCAAAATATTCATTGTATTCGAAATCGCGGTTTAATTTTGCTTTGAAGTCCCGGGCATCTTCCCGCCGCCTGAATGTCTTACTGCGATTCTTGCCGGTGGTCGGCTCTATCCAACGCACCAGGTAACGCATACCACGCTTACCCGGTCTTTTTGTAACCCATACGCTGCTCATAATTTACGCTCCTTTCTGTATAGCAACGCGGCACTGGGTTACAGCACTGGCGTCTATTAGAGCCTGTAAGTCGCTTTTTGTAAAACGTATTTTTCCGGAAACCTTGCGGTGAGGAATAGCCTTTTTTCGTAGTAGCCACTCAATGCTTGACTCCTTGAGACCTAACATCTCAGCGGCCTGGGCCTTCGTGTAAAGCAGCGGTTCGATTTGCCGTGCTATCTCGCATTCGCTTTCTGCGGTGGCAGTTAATGATGTTGATTTCTTGTTGTTGTCGCATTTCATAATCCGTCTCCTTGTTCAGTCGTTGTCAGCTCTAAGCGGTTTTCTGCTTCAAATCGCGCCAGTAAATCCTCCGGAACCCAATCCGGTGGTGGCACGGGCGGCCTGACGCACATGCTGTCAACACCCTTAATGGCTATTTCTGAGCCAAACGCACCTGGCCAGTAGCTTATGTGGGATCCCTGGTCTTGGTGCTTGCGTCGTCGATTCCGTTGGGCTTTAGATTCGCTTTGCGAACGATACACGACCTCCCAACATATTCGGCACTTAGCAATCCTGCTTCTGGTTATGCTGTAGAGATACTTACAGTGGCGCTTACATTCTGGGCATATCCAGTACCAAAAATGGCTGGTCTGGCGATGCGGGGTGTTCGGGAAGCGTGTTCCTCTATAAATCTGCAGATTCTCGTAACAGCCAGGCTTGGTTTCGACCTGCACCTTAAAGATGGTATGCGCTGGATCGCGGGGGTCATTTTCGGCGTAGCCGGCGAAAACCGACATGTCCAATTCTTCTTCGTCATCATCCCAGTAGTCCGCTTCCTCAACGTCTGGTAAGGCTTTATCGATGTAATCTCGTACATCCCAGCGACGAAGGTTCTCTACATGCTCACGTTTACGCCGATCCGGTCCCCGACTGCAAAAATGGGAGGGGCGGTTAAGTGGTTTGTATTTCCTTTCCATGTCAGTTCCTCATTATTCGTAAGTTAAATAATTAAACGACAACAGCCGTCTAACGTTCTATTCCAGAAGCCTCAATCCTTCTTAGCAGGCGTCTGAGAAGCCAAGGTTTCTTCTATTCGCCTCACGACGGCGTCGGGTAATAGCTCGTTTGGGTCAAGTACATCCACATGACGGTGTTTAGGCCGAAGCGGCGCTTCAAGAAAATGCTGCTCGTCGTGCTGGTACCGGTTCTCCTGCAATTTCCTGGCTCGTTGCTGTTCTTTGTTCTTATTGCCGTGAATATGCTCCCCGCGGTCAATCGGTTGGCCTTTCTTACGCCGGTGCCAGGCGAGTTTGCGGCACGGGGAAGAACAGTATTTTTGGGTGATTTGGCGAGGTTCAAATGTTCGATGGCAGACCGGGCACTCCGTTTTTTCCGGTTTCGGTTTGCGGCGGGCGGCATTGTGCATCAAATTCCGACACGTTTGGCTGCAGTAGCAGCGGCGGCGGTCTTTAGATTCGAAAATCCCTAAACAGTAATGACATTGCATATTGAACACTCCTTTTCCGCTATCACTGGGCCAAACTCGGGCGATACCTCTGATTAATGGCCATTGTTCTGTTTCAGACATGATTTTTTCCTAAATCTTGCTTTATATAGCGCCGGTAGAATGCCCGAACGATGATCTCAGCCCACTGTTCGGCTTCCGATTCTTTCTCATTTTGCCACTTCGGTCATAGGGATAACCGTACACATCTCGCGAATACGACGGGCAACGCGTGGGCCATATGCATCCGCAAGTTGTCCTGGGTCTATGTTTGCTGTCATGTGTATTGGCTGGTTATTGAAATAACGCTGGTCTATTAAATCGTACATCATATCCACCGCCGCCTTAGTCTCTCGTCCTTGGTCGTCAATTCCCACTCCGACGTCATCGATACACAAAACACCGATGCGGTTGTAGTGATCGAATATGTGCATTTCGGTTTCGTCACCGGCCGGCTGATAACTCGACCGCACCCGCCGCTTAAATCTCGACCAGTTGATAATCTTGGCCTGGACACCGTTTCTTAACGCGTCAACTGCCAGGCAACACATCAGCCATGATTTACGGGTATTGACCGGACCGACAAGCAGGGTTGACTGGTTGTAGCCGACCTCAATATCTAACGGAAACTTCTCGATTGTTGGCACCTTACCGTTGCGGATGAACTGTTTACCCACCCCGGCATCTATCGCTATTTTGATTTTCTTTTCATTTGGCAGAGCTTCCCACCGACATGTCGGCCTGCCACAAAATTCGGTTCCCAAGCTTGCATCATATTCATAAGTTTTATCGCATATCCGACATCGGCATTGCTTCACCCCAGGCCCATGTTGTTTATTGTTTGGCCGCAGAATATTTCTGGGCAACTGCTTCCCAATCGTTCTCGCTGCCGTCATATTTACGCCCGCCGATTGCCTGGCGTTGGCTTCTGCCTGTCTTAATTGTTGGTCGGTTAGGGTCATTTGTATTTATCTCCAACTGGTCGAATTTCTTCCGCAGGCTCTCCGTGGACAAAACGATTTTGTACCAAAACGAATCCTGCTGGCACCAACGTATCACGGCCTCGATTGTTTCCGGCTTACGCTTGTCCAGCCGGATCATTCGATCAATGTGTTTGGCCCATGTTTGTAGGTTGGGTTTCTTGAAGTCTGGCTTGTGGTTTCGGATTAGATCCAAAAGTAAAGCGGCAAGTCGGAACTCGTCAGAGTCCGACGTAAATATATTATTATGGGGAATTCTATGGGGAGTTGTATGGGGAGTTCCCTCTGCAAGCGCTGCAGGTACTCGACCTGCATTCCTTACAGGTACTGGGTCTGCACTTTCTACAGGTACTCCAGTATCTGCAATTTCTGCAGGCACTCGCTCCTGAGTGTCTATAGGCATTGCAGGTACTCGGTTAGCCAGAACATACCGAAAAGATTGGCGGCGACTATCCCTTTTCCACGCTAAAAGTCCCCTGTCTTTTAATTCGGTTCGGGCGTTCTTAAACGTTTGCCAGTGTTTGATGCCTGCACAATGCATTAGTGTTTCAATTGACGGGAAACATTTTCCATCCTTGTCGGCAAACTTGCCTAGCGCAATGGCCAACTTTGCGGCGGCTCCGGATAAATTTGGCAATGCAGAAACGACGGCGGGTGGAATTATAGAGGTTCCGGGCTGCATTAAGTCATCACCCCCCGCCTGAAATTGTGAGGATATGACCTCTTGGATTCTGATTTGATTGTTTTTTCTTGTGATTGCATTTAACATCCTCCGTGATGTGACTAGTATCTAGTATTAAATCTAAATAATCCGACGAAGCCGAGCACATTTGGAGGATGCAGCTCGACCCCGTCGGTGATTTTTAGTGTTTCATTTTGCGCAGATAACAGTAACTCCCGTTCTGTCGCATCACACGGGACCTTTTGTCTTTATCCATAGTTTTACCTCTCTTTATACGGCGTTTTTCGATTCTACGCCGCTAACTCGGCCATCACGCCAGTTCTGTGGCCTTTCCTGATACGGCCTGACCGCGTACAATGGGCAGGCAAAGTCGGTACAGTTCCGTATTTCCTTAACATGCCAGGAAACACACTCAAGACACTGGGCGTTGATAGCTGCCCGCAGGCTGTTGCCGCTTACAGCTGTGTCGTAGATAGCTCGGTAGGAACGAGGAATATTACTACGCCGCTGAATTACCTTCTCAATTCGTGTTTTATCTACAATAGGATTTGCTTTTTCTACACTCATACTACGTTTCCTTTCTTAGGGGGCTTGGTTTCTCGGTTATTCGCTACTGTTAGCGGCTATGCGCGCAGTGTGATATTGGTCTTGTATTCGCAGGATTCATTCGGAGAAAAGAGTGGCTTCAAAATAGAAATACCCCACAACCACTCAAGTGATTGCAGGGTATCTCTCTTCATATATGAGCTAGTAATTCGGCCAGAATGTTACATGAAACCATAATCCGCTGCTATGAAACGACTTATGTCAAGATCCCCTCTTGGAGGCGGTTCGGGCAGCGGATCGCTGTTTTCAGGCAGCATTTTGGAGAAATCACCATGGTACTTGGCTATTAGGTTTGGGCTATGAATTTCTCTAAAAGCTATGTTAGCCGCTTTCAGAAGAATTTGCATATTAGCGGCATGGACAGCGTAAGCGTCGTGGACTACGGAAAAATGTGTTGTTTTATAATGTGGTGTCTCGCCACTTGTTTCATCCAGGCATAAGCAGATAGTTTTATGCAATGTAGCTGCATCCAAACTGTGAATCAAATTGGCGGTTATCCCTTCCCAGGCATTCCTCTTATCGATCTTATCCGTAGGAAAATTTATTCGCCGGCGAATAAAACTGTCGCCTAAACATGTTGTAATCTGTGGTGATTTCTGCTTAAGATACCTTTGTCGAACAACAAAACCGGTTGGTGTGGTCCACTCACAATGTAGGTTCTCATCACTTATGCGATTAGCCACATCTTGTAAGTATCGCACCAACGGCATGCAATTTATCACTTTGCCGACAGATTCCCAGGCTATATCTTTAAGCCACGTTTTGGCTTTGTAAAAGTCCTCGTCTGGTTTTACCTGTTTACGAGCAGCCCGGGATAAATGCTTTAAAAAACCCTGGTCGCTTATCCCATAAGGTACCGTCATTACTAGTGGCTTGACAAAATCCCGGTCTATTTTTAGATTGCGTTTCTGCCAGTAGACAGCGTGTTTGCTAGTTGATGACGCCAGTTTTTGCTTAATGTCGTTGGCAACATCATTGTAAACGTCTCTGGGCTTAATTGAAGGCTCTAAATTAACTGGCGCGCCACCCGTTTCGTCGCGAAGCAGCGCGCATAAATGTTGTAGGCCATTACAGGTAAAATCCGCGTAAATCGGTAGATGACTGCCTTCAAGTTGCCAATATAATTCAAAGGAAGGCCCCCATTTGTCCGGTAGCCAGGATTCGCATTCCATACACCAACGCAGAAACTGCCAGGGTTTATCGGCATTTTCCCACCAACGATATTGAAGTGGATTTTTTGCTGACCTGCGAATATCGTCGGCATTATCAAAAGCCCATTGTTGACGATCTTCATAACTCAGAGGGCCGGGATTATACAAACTGGCTCCATATTCCAGCAATGCCATCGGATTACCTTCAAAACACTTACCATTAGCAAACTCCAATAATGCCCGTACGGAATCACGCGCCTGTGGGTTCAGGTAAGGTTGATAATACACACGACCTCGAAAGTCCATAGACACCGGCAACCAAAACCGCACCTCTTTAGCGAACTCCGTGGCTTCATCCAGGTAGAGCACCATCTGGATTTCTTGATTTTTGTTCTTAAGGTCATCAATATTGAATAATTTTTTCATGCGTTCTGGTTGCTGCCTTAAGTCCGGTAGCCGCCACACTCGTTTCATCACAGCTAATAACTTGCGATTGATCCGCCATGGGGTATTCTGTATGGCATTAATTGATCTGAACACTTCCGGTATTTTCGCCGCGCTAACTCCTTCTAGCTGGTCCTCATGGCGTGCCTTGACAATCGTCGTCTGCATCTGTAGCATCAAATATCCGCCATCATCTACTCTGGTCCAGTTGTGTGGTTGATAAACCATGGGCCTGTATTTTGGTGTAAAACAATCGGTCCATAAAAGCCATTTAATAATATCAACTTTCGTATCATCCGAGAGCTGAATTATATCCATCGGGCGATGTTTTTTAATTCTCGGCTTTGACTCAGTTGTTTCAAACAATGGCGTCTTAAGAATAATGTCTAGGAGCACTGCCCCGCAGTGGAACTTTTTCTCTTTTGTCCATTTTGTCCAATCAATCGCTGCTTTCTTCATTGCCTTGTTGAGTTCATATCTCAGTTTCCATTTTTCACCTTTGTGATGCCTATAAATTTTCTCGACAGTCTTTTGTTCTTTGTTTTTGAATTTGGTCAGCTTGGCTTCGACCTCAAATTCTGCGCCGATAGCAATAGCAACATTCTGCCAAGAAGGGCCTTCTGTGTCGCCTTCATCATCGTCCTGCTTAACAACAACCATATTGAATACTGTTCTGAGGGCAATGTACACCAATGGGTCGGCGGCGCAACCATATAAGCACTTAAACGCTTCAGGCTTTGGGCCTCTCTTGCTGTGGGTGTTAGGCTGAAGGTATTCCATGAAACCTTGTCGCACGGGATCAAAGACGTCGTCGATTAACCGTTGAATGACTGGAAGCACGTGGGCCATTCCTTTGTCAATTAGATTCTGCCTTTGTTTGCAAAGCGCTTCTCGCCCATCCTCTAGCATAGCGCCTTCGAGTTCTAATTCCCGTTCTAGTTGTGGTTTTCTTAACTTTGCCACTAGTTACCAGTTCTACGCCCACTTGGCGGTTGTACCAGCTGCCGTGCCGTTTAGTTTGATAGAATGTATTTGTTCGTAATATGGTAACGAAATAGGTGAATTTTTTCAACCCCCGGAACCGATTATATCTGCCGTTTCGATTTCCTGCCAAAATCGCGGGAAAAAGGGGGGAAAACCCGTATTTACCCGGTATTGACAGTCGGGCCGCCCCGGGATATAATGGTTCCATCACAATATAGGTCGGTTTTCTACGACGATGTTTTTGCCCGGTACAGAGAGAGAGCGGGATTTATATGTTCCTAGTTAAAGGTAGAAAGTGAATTGTTTAAAGAAGCATTTCGTTATTTTCCTTTGCTGTGGGCTGGTGCTATCGGTGTTTTCTAGTGAGAGACAAGCTGGCAGCTGTATGTGCACAAGACCGATGGACAAATGAGGGACGAAACGCGAATGATGGTTGGGAAATGTGATTTATCCTGGTTTATACTGACTGTGTGATGATTGTTGGGCAGAGATCATATGACTGAGGAAGAAATCAAAGAAAGCGGGCAGAATCTTTTTAAGGCGGGTCAATACTCAGACGCGATTCCTTTGCTGAAATCGGCGGTAGAGGCTTTCCCGGAAGATGAATGCCTTTGGCAGGAACTCGTCCTTGCGGCGCATTATAATGAGCATTATGAGCAGGCTGTCGAGTTTGCCAAGCAAGCAATTCGTAAACACCCTCGTTCGGGCTGGTTCTGGCGGGAGTTGGGGGATGAACTAACGAGGATTGACCGTCTGGATGAGGCCGAAAAGGCGCTGAACAATGCACGAAGCCTCCTTGGCCACAACGACGAGTGGCTGTGGCGTTATCTTGCGGCTCTGCACCAAAAACGGAAAAATGCAGGGTTGAATTTTCGCATCTCACTTGAAAAGGAAATTGAGGCGCTGGAATACCTTTGCGAGCTTGGGGAGGCGACCTCGACAGATCTGAACCAACTCGGTAATGCCTACTATAACCACAAGAACTTTGCGAAGGCACTGGAACAGTACCGGCTCTCGGTTGAAACCGAACCGAGCGTCTATCCCTTGTTCAATATGGGATTGGTATTCAACGACCCAGAGGTTTCACAAGACGCCGACGCGGCGGATGCCTATCGCCGCGCCCTGGTAATCGAACCGGATTATGAACGTGCCAAAGAGATGCTTGACATCACCAAACGGAAACTCGTTCCGCTTGCCGAACGGGCACGCACGGCGGTGGTGGGCCTGGTTCGCTCGAATGACATGTTTCATTTCTACATTAGTCCATTTGAGGCCCTCCAGATCGAGCCAGTTGATTTGGGCGAGGATTTAGATGTGAAGAGCATTCAGCGGGGGAAGAGGCGGCTGTTGCAAGAAATCGAGCTCAATGACGGTAAGGTAAGCTGGATAGATGATTACCCGCTCGATAAGGCGCGGGGACTCGCGATGGAGGATGAACTCCTTGATGAAACGAAGCGGCGTTACCACTGGGCTATTCTTCAAAACAAAAGGCTTCTTCGGTTTCTCACGCACGGTGATATTGAACACTTTCTCTACTCGGATGACTATTTCCCTCACGAAACGCTGGAGCTGTTGGACGATGAACCGGAATTCCGTGCCTTCCTGAGCAAGCCTTTCGCGCGGCAATATAATCTTGTCCTGACCCGTGCTATTGAACAACGCTTGTTGCCGGTCATCGAGGTGCTGTTTGATGGCCGTCGTTGGGTTGAGCCGGAGGATGTAGACGTTTGCCTTGAAGGCGCTTTCAAGCGGATCGGTGACTTGGTGGAACTGATGCGATCCAAAGCAGCCGAAGGCTGCGCACATAAGGTCAGCCTCCAGGAGATCGAGGATTTCCTGGAGGAGCATTCTTTCCCAGAACTCTTCAACCTGCTTCCAACTAACTTTGCATCTGCTCAGGGAAAGGTTGTTACGGAGCTTCTACAATTGGGCATCTCCTGCTTCAATGAATACGATGACGCCGATTTGTCGAAGGGAATTTTGAACATCTGCAAGCGGTTTACGTCTCGGAGTGTCGAAGTTACCACACGTTTGGAGAAGAACTTTAAGACCATTGAGGAGATAATTTCCGAGCAACAGCGCCATCAGGAATCTTATTGTGTAGGTACCCAGTACGAACCAAACTGGGTTTTTGTGAAAGAACGCGATCATATACCGTCCAGTAAGTCCAGCTCAGAACGAATAGTTGCCGAACAACGCAATCAGGAATCTTTCAATAAATCCAACTTATGGTGGCTGGTCATCCCGACGATTTTTATCATTATTTGGGTTATTAATTCGTTTGATTCAACAAAGACTGCGCCGAGCGGCGGTTCCTCGGAATCTAAAACGGTTTATCGCGTTCCCAGTTCTATCAATGCGGAATTGAATAGAGACGCACTGGCGATTGAGAGGGAAAGAACGGTACTCAAACAGATGGACAATCAATTGGAATATCTCAGTAGGGAAATTGAGCGGGAAGATCCACTTGTTGATACAACAAACCAGTTTGAAGTGGACAAATTTAACCGTAAAGTGGAGAGGTACAATACTATGCTGGAAAAAGCTCGGGCACAGAATCGTAAGCTGAATCAAATGATAGATAGTTACAACAAAAAGTTACAAAAACATGGACGATAGCCGCAAGGCTAGAAGGGCTGATTGATGAGTAAAATCATGGAAATACAACAAATTCCGAAGAGCATCCTAACTGTTCTGAACCAGCTTTACGAACTGGAAGAAAAAATCAAAAAACAAGATGACCCCGCTAATCTCAGCCGCAACGTTGGTAAGATCAAGGACGCCTTCGCCGAGGACAGTCTCCCGCTTTCGGATGCGGGCGGTGGCCAGTCTTATATCGGCCTGGCCTACGAAGACCCGATGGGCCAGCCGTGCAAAGAAACGCGGACCGACCTGGAAGCAACGATTTCCGGCCCGGGTACGGAAAACCTTGTTGTCGTGGAAGTCATCAAACCCATTATCCGAGCTATTTTTAAGGACAGTGCAGGCAAGTTTTCCAAGATCATCCAAAAGGGCATCGTCATCGTTGAATCACGAAAGGAGCCATAGAATCATGAGCGAAATGATTAATTTCGGTATCGATCTGGGTACTACCAATTCATTGGTGGCAAAATTCAATACAGGTATCGTGGAAGTATTCAAGAATCCAAGCGGATTCAAAGAATCTCTGCCGTCGGTGGTTGGTTTTCGAAATGACCGGATTCTAATCGGTGAGCAAGCGAGAAGGTATGTTGAAAGAGACTCTAAGAACGTTGTGAGCCAGTTCAAACGAAAGATGGGTACGACGGAGAGTTTTAAAATCAAGGCTCTTGACCAGTCGAAAACACCGATTGAACTTTCCACGTTTGTTCTCAAAGAACTCAAAACCTTTATCCACACGGGCGAAGTGCCGGAGGCCATTGTTATCACGATTCCCGCTTCGTTCGATATGGTGCAGTGCAACGCTACAAAAGAGGCGGGCCTTGCCGCCGGATTCAAGCAAGTCATACTGCTTAATGAACCAATCGCTGCCAGCCTTGCCTACGCGAACAAGGAAAAGAATGTGGACCTGAAGAACAGCCAGTGGATTGTTTACGACCTCGGCGGTGGAACGTTCGATGTGGCACTCGTAAAGATTATGGAGGGCGAACTCAAGATCGTGGACCATGAAGGCAACAACTACCTCGGCGGCGCTGATTTTGATGCACTTATTGTCGAGAAAATCATCGTGCCGCAGCTTGAGAAACGAGGAAAGTTTACCGATCTACTGAAGCAGATGAAAAGCGAATCCGGAAAATACAACCGGCTTTGGTATAGTTTACTTCACAAGGCCGAAGAGGCGAAGATCGAATTGTCCAATAGCAGTTCAGCAGAAATAGACCTGAATCGCATCAGTATTGAAGACGAAGACGGGAAAGCGATTGACGACGAAATCCAAATCACCCGCTCTGAATATGAAACCCTCATCAAAGATGCCATTGATAACACTGCGGAGATGATGAGGAAGATTCTGACTCGAAACTCCCTTCGTCCTCAGGACCTAAAGTTTGTGCTGATGGTTGGCGGTTCCACCTACACACCAATCGTTCGGAAGCGTATCGAGGAGTTGCTCGGCATCCCCGTGAATACGGGAATCGACCCGACGAATGCCATTGTCATCGGCGCCGCCTACTTTGCGGCAACCAGGGAAATCAACCTTGTCGAGAAGTCAGCAGAGAAGTCGGACAAACAAGATGAGCTGAAGGTCAGGGTTTCTTATAATCGTGCCTCAAAAGAACGGGAGGAGATATTTGCGGCAAGGATCGTGGGCGATATAGATGGTCTGTTCTATCGCATCACGTGCGATGATGGTAGCTACGATAGCGGATTGAAGAAACTCTCCTCCCGAATCAATGAAGACCTACCGCTCCAGGAAGATGCCTACAATCTGTTCTCGTTCAAGATTTACGATGTCCAGAACAACCCCATCCCTGCTGATTTCGATTCCATCCAGATTGCTCAAGGCATATACAATCCCGCCGGGCAGATGCTGCCAGAAGACTTGAGTTTGGTGAAAGACGACCCGAACACCGGAGACACAAAGCTCGATCTCATTTTTGCTAAGAATACCGTTTTGCCTACAAGAGTCAAGAAAACCGTGGAAGTAAGCAAAGCGGTCATGCACGGTTCCTCCGACGAGATTCGCATCATCGTTGTAGAAGGTCCATCCGAGAACCACTCCACCGTGAACAAGCCTGTTGGCCTACTTGAGATTAAAGGCAAAAGTTTAAAACGAGACCTCTTGCGTGGTATGGAAATTGACCTTACTTTTGAACTTTCCGAGTCCCGCGACTTGACGATACAAGCGTATGTGAATCCGTCTGGTCCGGAGTTTTCGCAAATCTATTCACCGACTCGCCGAGACGTGCCTGTGGATATGCTCACCGAGGAAATTCTTATGTTAGGCACCAAGCTGGAGCAGGAGAAAGCCGAAGCACTATCGAACGAAAACTATGAAGTCGTCGAGAAACTCGATAAGTTGTGTGGCCCGGTCGAAAAACTGCACGACGAAGCTATGATCATGAGCTTGGATGATGTGACCGACGACCGCCGCAAACTTGAGGACAAAAAGCGGAAGTTTGCACAGGAAATTTTTCAGTTGACCGCGGGCAAACGTCTGGAACGCCTGCGAGCCGAGTATCAGGCGGCCAAGGAAGAGGTGACCGAGATCGTCAACGAAGGTGGAAACGACCATGAGCGGCGGCAACTGCATGAAATAGTCACCCGGGAGCACACTTTTCTGAACTCCAAAAATCCGCAAAAGCTCGAATTGGAGATTGACCAACTTCATCATATCTCATTTCAGATTCTCCGCCGCACGCCGGACTTCCTCATCAGTTGGTTTCAACACCTGGTCCAAAGACGTGAAACGTTCAACGACCAACTACAAGCAAAAAACCTCATCGAAGCCGGAAAGAAGCACATCGAGTCAGACGACTACGACAAGTTGGCGGAAGTGAATGCTCGTCTGCACAACCTTCTTCCACATATTGATCAGGTCTCGAAGGAGATGTGGCACTACACCAGAATCATCTAATAAGAATACTGAACGAACAGACGCAGGTACAGTAGCCGAAAAGTGTAACGGGTGAATATTGAAGAATGAGTGTCGGTTTTTCGGTATTTGAGTAACGGTTTTGAGGGAGAATTTTGTGTTATGTCTCAATTGTAATTGACAAGTAACAGAACGTGGGGTATACTTAGATCAGTTGTGGTGAATGTCGCCGCAAAAGAAAAGTGCTCCCGCGTAGTGCAACCTACCGGGAGCGTGGCCCTAACCTACTGTGGAGGTTAAGACATGAGCAATTCTACTATTTCTCCCGCAATCGTTCAAGATGTATCCCAGACTGCAGTTTATCTGCGGGTCAGCACGTCCCAGCAGACCACTCGCAGCCAGAAGCCCGATCTGGAGCGGTGGCTGGCGGCTCAGGAGCCGGACAAGCTAGGTAAAGTAGGTTGGTACAGCGATACAGCTACCGGCAAGAACATGGATCGACCTGGCTGGCAGAAGCTCCAGGCTGCAATCAATACCGGCCGAGTGAAAAAACTGGTGGTCTGGCGGCTGGATCGGTTGGGACGCACCGCCAGTGGGCTGTGTAAGCTGTTCGAGGACCTGCAGGCTAAAGATGTCCGCTTGGTCAGTCTTAAGGATTCTATTGACCTGGGAACCGCCTCCGGCCGCCTGATCGCTAACGTGCTGGCATCAGTGGCTGCCTATGAAACCGAAATTCGAGGTGAGCGGGTCAAAGCCGGCCAAGCTGCAGCTCAGGCTGCTGGCAAAACCTGGGGCGGCTCCCCAAAGGGACGACTCCTTAAAGTTACCGATGAGCAGGTAAGCTGCGACACAATATGGACGCCGCCGAGTACAAACACGTCGTCCTGGGGCTGATCTTCCTGAAATACATTTCCGATGCCTTCCAGGAACGGTACGAGCAACTGAAAGATGACAAATACGCTGATCCCGAAGATCGGGATGAGTATCTGGCGGAAAATGTCTTCTGGGTTCCCAAGAAGGCCCGCTGGGGAAATCTTCAGGCCAACGCCAAGCAGCCTACCATCGGCAAGATCATCGACGATGCCATGGTCGTTATCGAAAAGGAAAATCCCAAACTCAAAGGCGTCCTGGCCAAAGACTACGCCCGACCCTCGCTGGATAAGCAATCGCTCGGCGGTCTGATCGATCTGATAGGCACTATAGGGCTGGGCGATAAGGAAAATAGGTCCAAGGACATCCTGGGCCGGGTGTATGAATACTTCCTCGGTCAGTTTGCCAGTGCCGAAGGTAAGAAAGGCGGCCAGTTTTACACTGCCCGCTGCATAGTCCGATTGCTGGTAACCATGCTGGCCCCCCACGACAAGTCACGCATCTATGACCCCTGCTGCGGTTCGGGCGGCATGTTCGTCCAGTCGGAGGAATTTATCGAGACCCACGGCGGTAAACGCGGTGCGATTTCCGTCTACGGTCAGGAGTCCAACCCCACTACCTGGCGGTTGGCCAATATGAACATGGCCATACGACATATCGAAGCCAACCTCGGGCCGGAAAACGCCGATACCTTCCACCGCGACCTACACAAGGACCTCAAGGCTGATTTTGTCATCGCTAATCCTCCCTTCAATATGAGCGATTGGGGCGGTGACCGGTTGCGAAAGGATGTCCGCTGGAAATACGGTATACCCCCGGTAGGTAACGCCAACTTTGCCTGGGTGCAGCACTTTATCCATCACCTGTCGCCCAAAGGTACGGCGGGCTTCGTACTGGCCAACGGTTCGATGTCTTCCAATACCTCCGGCGAAGGTAATATACGTAAGGCCATCACCGAGGCGGACCAGGTTGACTGCATGGTGGCCCTGCCGGGTCAGCTTTTCTATTCCACTCCGATACCGGTTTGCCTGTGGTTTATCGCCCGTAACAAGGACGGAGCCGGGGGAGCGGGCCGCTCCTTCAGGGATCGTCGCGGCGAAACCCTCTTTATCGACGCCCGCAAAATGGGTGTCCTGATCGACCGGGTCCATCGGGAACTGACCGATGATGAAATAGAACGCATCGCCAACACCTACCACACCTGGCGGGGGGACAAAGACGCCAAGGGTAAATACAAAGACATTGCCGGTTTCTGCAAATCCGCCGCCACCAAAGAAATTGCCTCTCATGGCTATGTTCTTACCCCAGGCCGCTATGTCGGAGCTGAAGAAGTTGAAGATGATGGTGAACCGTTTGAAGATAAGATGGGACGATTGACCGAGCAACTTGCCGAGCAGTTTGCAGAATCCAGAAAATTGGAAAAAGCCATTAAAAAGAATTTGGAGAAACTTAAATGGTGCGACTAGACTGTTCTGAGTTCACATTTGGATATGCATTCCTATATGAACAGACCCTGAAGCATAGGGATGACCTCGTCTCGTTTCCGGTACTTCCAAGCTTGAGAGAGGAGAAAAATACAGCATGGGATGCACATTTACCCCTTAGGGGTATAGATTACTATTATCAATTCAAAATTAGCGATTACCTTTCTCGGTCAAATGCCAAATATATCAAAGAAGGTTACTACTCTGCACCGTATTATCGAATAAGGTTACACCCGGCCAACAGAAATCAACAACACAGTATTCTTCGCCAACTCTCAACAGATGCGAATAAAAAGGTTTATTACGTTTCCCCTGAATTTCACGATAAATTAGCGTTAACAAGTGCATTTCTAAAACAAAACCTAACAAATTATTCACGGCTTATACCTTTATCCGAGTGCGATGATATAAATGATAGTGAGCAACACTATATTACTTATCAAGAAAATGATCCGAACTGGACGCAATGGTCAAGGCCAAAGAAGCATAAGTTTTCTTTCTCAGGAAAGGAACTTGAAATTATCTACCGGGAGGATAAAAAAGATTGGGTAGATATTAATTTGGAATATGCTCAAAGTCTACTAGACTCAATTAAAAAGCTTGTTTCTGTTGACTTTGCAAAAGGAAAGTTGTATCGAGCTATCGAAGATAATTGGCTCCAGGAAGAATCAAATAATTTATCAATTAGATCGGCCTTGATGAAGGTTTCATATGTTGTTGCAGTTGTTTTTGGTGTTACTCTTGTATTGGTTGGAGAACGCCCCAGATCTAATAAGCCTATAGCTGAAAATTACTTGACATCTAAACGCGAATTGGACCTAGATGATTAATTAATCACAGCCCAAGATATTTCCCTAAAGATGATTATTATATCCAGAACAAAATCGGGATATAAATAAAGCTAGAAAGGTCAGATCGTGACAGCTAAAGTTTTCAGTGCGTGCACCCTCGATGATTTAGCGAATTTTCGTAATGGTAAGGGTTTATCTAATGAAGAATATACGCCCTATGGGAAGTTTCCTGTGTTCGGAGCCAACGGGCAGATAGCTAGAACCGACAGGCTCCTCAATCCCGAACCTGTGGTTGTCATCGGGCGAGTTGGAGCTTACTGTGGATCGGTACATCGCATAAGTGAACCTTCTTGGGTGAGTGACAACGCAATCGTTGTAACACCCAAAAAGGGCATGGATTTAGGGTTTCTTTACTATCGTCTTGTATCCCTGGACCTTCGTCGGACAGCAATCGGCAGTGCCCAACCTTTGATGACACAAGGGGGTCTGAAAGTAATAAATACCATCGTCCCTTCTTTACCTGAACAACGTGCCATTGCTCACATTCTCGGCAATCTGGATGACAAGATCGAGTTGAACCGGCGGATGAACGAGACGCTGGAGGCGATGGCCCGAGCGATCTTTAAGAGCTGGTTTGTGGATTTCGATCCCGTTCGGGTCAAGGCCGAAGGAAAGAAACCGTCCGGCATGAACGCCGATACCGCAAAGCTATTCCCCGATTCCTTTGAAGATTCACCACTGGGCAAAATCCCGAAGGGGTGGAAGGTTAAGAGTCTGCCAGAAATTGCCAATTACCTTAATGGCTTAGCATTACAGAAATACCCCCCAGATAATAATGGAGACGCATTGCCTGTTATTAAGATAGCCCAATTACGAGCGGGTAAAGCAGACGGGAACGGTTTCGCGAGTACCTCCATTCCTGCTGAATATATCGTTGATGATGGTGATATATTATTTTCCTGGTCCGGGAGCTTGATGGTTACAATTTGGTGCGGAGGACGCGGAGCACTCAATCAACACCTGTTTAAGGTGACATCGGAATCATACCCAAAATGGTTTTACTACTTTTGGACATTGCATCATCTGACGGATTTTCAGTTTATAGCAGCCGGTAAAGCTACTACCATGGGTCATATTCAACGACATCACCTTGAAGAAGCAAAAACACTTGTTCCACCTGATAAATTGCTGGAAAAAATGGATACGACATTTTCACCTCTGTTAGAAAAAGTAGTATTAAACAATATTCAAACCAAAATCCTTTCTTCTCTTCGCGACACCTTACTGCCGAAGCTGCTATCGGGCGAGATTCGGGTGAAAATATGATTATACCTGAAACTGCAAGTGAAACGCTTTGTACTGGTTCAGCGTGAATTGGACAAATCTGTTTCACAGTTAAGAGACTTTTCCTGCCTTCGGTAGATATTGAATCCGCCTTT
>JAFGPJ010000407.1 GCA_016936275.1 Sedimentisphaerales bacterium | reverse complement strand
TTCTCAAAATGGCTTTCGAGGCCCACGCTGGCAAATTTATCGATATTTTCTTCGCTTGCGGTAATTCGCCTGCCGTTTAATTGCGATTCGCCGCCCTTAACTGCTGTGAACATCGAGTCGGTTGCGGGCTCGAAAATCACGCCGACCACCGGCTCGCCTTCGTACATGACCCCGATACTCACGGTAAAGAAAAGCATACGATGCGCGAAATTGTTCGTCCCGTCTATCGGGTCGATGATCCACCAGAGCGGCTCGTCTCCACGCGGCGATTGCTTGAAGAGTTGACCTCCTTCACCTTCCTCGGCGATAAAGCCGTGGTCGGGATAATTCTCTTTGATTCGGTCGATTATTATCTTCTGGCATCTCGCATCGGCCTGCGTTACCAGCTCGGTTGTGTTTTTTATCGAGACCTTGATGTAATTAATCTCTTCCATCGCGCGCTGACCCGCCAGTCGGGCCGCCACGATGGCCGTCTCTAACATGCTGCTCAAATTTCTCTGCTCTAGTGCCATATTGTGTTGTCCATTCCAAACCGAATCATGTTATCAAATGTAGGGTGTGCAAACCTTTTTTTGCACACGCGTTTCTGAGTGCCAATTTCAGCTACATGACTCACGTCTTGACATAATCGTAACGTTGTCCTATTTTAACTTGATTATGCAGACAAGCCAACAGCTAAATAAACCGAAATTATTCTACCGGGCCTCGACCAGCCAACGGACGGTTTCGGCGATTGTATGTCTTGGGATAATTGTTTTTTTTGCCGTATTTGCACTTGCGGGACATTACAAGATTGATATGGGTCGATTGCTCGGCTACTGCGGCTTTAAGCAACGGACCGGCCTGCCGTGCCCGACCTGTGGAATGACTACGGCGACAATTGCTTTCGCTCAGGGCAGAATCTTTGAGGCCTTCTATATCCAGCCGGCCTGTGGTCTTTTGTGCTGTATAATGGTTCTCACAGCAATCATGGCATTCATCATAGCTGTTTTCGGAGTATATTTTCGCTTTATCGAGCGTTTTTTCAGGGAAGTAAAGCTCAGATACATAATCCTGGCCCTGATAATAATAATTATCGCCGGCTGGGCGGTTACATTGGCCCGGGCATTGGCGGCGAACAATTAATTCTTCACCATTGAATGCGGAAAACAGAAAATTAGTTAAGTCCTAATAAGCATCACACAGAGCACGGGAAACAGAGATTTTCCTTGACTAACGGATTAATCCTGTGATATAAGTGTGTGCCGATAAAGGCTCTGAATTATAGGTCTTTTTAGTTTATAGATCTGTGAGAATTATCTTGAGTGAGGAGGAATTATACGTAGCAGCAGGATTTCAACCAGGAATTTTTCCTTTGGATTAGCTATTCCTGAATTTTCATTTATGGCTCCTCTTTCACTCTCCGAAAAAAGGAGGTGGTATAGTGTATCGAAATGTTCATATATCGTACAAATCAATCAAGAAAGCATAGTTTTTTATCGGTCGCTTTGGTGTGTAGCCGGAGCGTTATTATCTTAATCTTTTCGTAAGGAGAATTATTATGTGTAGAAGACTGATTTTTCTGATTTGTTTCGTTTTACTGGTTGGCCTTGTTCTCACGAGCATTGCCAACGCAAGTTTTCCCGGTCTTATTGCTCATTTGCGGCTCGACGAGGGAACAGGGACCACCGCTGGAGATTCGAGCGGCAACGGCAACAACGGCACTCTCGACGGCGGCGCCCGATGGACTACAGGGAAATTGGATGGAGGCGTCTATCTCGATGGAGTGGATGACTATATTGAGGTTCCCAATTTCCTAACCGAAACAGGCACCCTCGCATTCTGGTTCAAACCCAATTGGGACGGATCTGATCCGGCAGACTACAGACTTTTTGATGCAAGCACTAGCACCATATACTTTTTCATATCGAAGGGGGCAAACCATGCCGATATCAATCCGGAGGAATTCGGATTCTATCTGGAGGATGCCACAGATGCCGACTACCAGGGTATAGAGTTTGATCCGGCTGGTGTTATCCATGCTGACACATGGCATCATGTTGCTGTGACGTGGGAATTTGGCGGTGGCCCTGCGATACTGTATTTTGACGGCGTGGAAGTTTCGAGAGCCGCTTCAATCGGTGGTTTCCCGGCACTGGATCCGAATCCCCGTTTTGGACTGGAGACCGTTGCATACATTCCATCCGCAAATGGAGCAAAGGCCGTTATAGACGACATCATGTTCTATGACAAGGTTTTAACAGAGGCCGAAATACAGGTCATTATGGTTGGTCTCGGGGCATTCCCCTATGCCTGGAATCCCTCACCGAAGAATGGCACCCTTTTAGACAGTACATGGGTATCCTTAAATTGGTCTTCGGGTGATTTTACAGTCTCACATGATGTGTACCTGGGTGACAGTTTTGAGGATGTGAACGACGCAACCCGAGACTCTGGAGTATTTCGAGGCAACCAAGGCTTGGATACATTGTTTTATTTTGCCGGCTTTGCCGGAGCTGCCTACCCGGACGGCCTTGTTAATGGCAATACCTACTATTGGCGGATAGACGAGGTCAACGATTCGAATCCGGATAGTCCATGGAAGGGAAAAGTATGGAGCTTTTCGATCCCGCCCAAGACCGCCTATTTGCCCGTGCCGGCTGATGGTACCGAGTTTGTTGGCCTGGGTGTACGGCTCACATGGACGGCAGGTTTCGGAGCAAAAATTCACTATGTTGTTTTCGGCGAAGATTTTGACGAGGTAAGCAATGCTGCTATGGGTAAACTTAACGGCACTACGATTTACAATCCCGGCCTACTTAAGCTGGCCAAGACTTACTACTGGCGTGTCGATGAGTCCGATGGTTTAAACACGTACAAGGGCCAAGTCTGGAGCTTTACTACCGAGGGTGCGGTAAGTGGCCCGAATCCGGCCGATGGTGCTGTGGATGTAAAACCATCTATCGTTCTTACCTGGGATGCAGGGGCAGTCGCCGCTTCACATGAAGTGTACTTCGGTACTGATGCTGACGCCGTAGCCAATGCAACGACAGCCTCGCCTGAGCATAAGGGGCCAAAGGCGCTCGGTGATGAGAGCTATGATCCCGGCCAGCTTACATTGAATACTGCATACTACTGGCGGATCGATGAGGTTAATAGCATTAATCCCCTAAGTCCGTGGATAGGCAACGTCTGGAGCTTTGCGACGGGCAATTTCTTTGTCATAGACGATTTCGAGATTTATGACGCTAATGATAACCAGATATGGTACTCATGGCATGACGGCCTCGGCTATGGTGTGGCTGGAATGGATTCCTATTATGCCGGTAACGGAACCGGTGCTGCAGTAGGCGACGAAACAACTGCTTCTTATACTGAAGAAACCATTGTTCATAGTGGCAATCAGTCAATGCCGATTGCATTCGACAACAACAAACAGGGTTTTGCCAAATATTCGGAAGTAGAGTATACGTTGACAGAACAGCGAGACTGGACTGCAGAAGGTGTCACGGAATTGTCACTGTGGTTCAGAGGCAATCCGGCATCCGTCGGCAGCTTTGTCGAGGGACCGATCGGCACTTACACGATGACCGGCTCCGGGGCGGATATCTGGGCGGTTAATGGTGTTGAAGCAGATGAATTCCATTTTGCTTATAAGATGCTCTCCGGCGCCGGCTCGATGGTCGCAAAGGTCGAGAGTGTTGCCAATACGAACAACTGGGCGAAAGCCGGAGTGATGATTCGAGAGACGCTCAATCCCGACTCTTCGCATGCGATGATGGTTGTGACGCCTGGTCAAGGTGCTTCCTTCCAGCGACGTCCCGGAACGGGTGCGACCAGCACGAATACAGATTCTACTGGAATTGTTGCACCATACTGGGTGAAGATCGAGCGTAGCATATCCGGGAGCTTTACAGGTTCTATTTCGGCCAACGGCACGACGTGGACAATGGTGGGTACAGAGAACATCCCGATGGGCTCAAATGTCTATATCGGTTTGGCGGTGACCGCTCACAACGCATCAGCCGCATGCGAAGCTGTATTCGCTAATGTTACGGCTGCCGGTAATGTCACCGGGCAGTGGACGAATCAGGATATCGGCATCGAGAGCAACGACGCAGAACCGCTTTATGTGACGATTTCTAATACAACTGGAGCACCCGCAGTAGTCGTCCATGACAATCCAGCAGCGGCGCAGATCAGCACTTGGACAGAGTGGGTTATTCCGCTCCAGGGTTTAGCAGATCAAGGCGTAAACTTAACCAATGTTGACAGGGTTGCGATTGGCCTTGGTACGAAAGGCAATGTGACTGTTCCAGGCGGTTCGGGCAAGATGTATATTGACGATATCCGTCTGTGTCAGCCGAGATAAGCTGCTGGATAGCAAAATCCGCTTTGGTGGATGTAATTACAGCAGTTGAATGATTTCGGGGCCTATGCCTATAAGTTCGACATAGGCCCTGATGTTAAATCAATCATATAGCAAAGGGATTTTCCTTGACGGGAAGACTACAAATCTGATATAAAAGGAATTGTTCACTACTGTGGGCAATTGCTTTTGTAGAGGATGTAATTACGGGTGTTTATTTTAGATTTTCATGATGGATAACCGCCCATATTGGCATTTGAAGGAAGGAGGTGATTGCAAGTCGTAAGTAATGATCCGGGCGGTCATAAATTAATATATCGTGATGACGAAGATTGTAATCGGTTATTTTTATTTTATTAACTCTTCTTGAAGGAGGATTATTATGTATAGAAAATTAATTAATCTGGTTTTGCTTGTCCTGGTGCTCAGTGTCGCTTTGACGAGCGTAGCTAAAGCCGCCGATCCCGATCTTGTCGGCTGGTGGAGGTTCGACGAGGGCTCCGGAACAATCGCTACGGATTTCAGTGGTTACGGCAACGACGGCACCCTCCATGGCGATACGGCATGGGTAACCGGGCACCTCGGCAAGGCACTGCAATTTGACGGCGTCGATGACTATGTGGAGGTGCCGCATGCCGAGATCCTAACGGCAGACAACGAAGTTACCGTGATGGCGTGGATCAACGCCAAAAGGTACGACGCCCCAAATGGGGAAGCATGGCAAGGGATTCTTTCAAAGTCAAATGATCCCCGGTCGTATAGCTTTTACACTGAGGCAAGCCATGCTCTTCATTTCAGTACGGCCGGCTATGGTGGTCTGAGTGCTCCTAATGTACCGCTTAACGAATGGGTCCACGTTTGTGCGATGGTCATTGGCGGCAGGCACCAATATTACATTAATGGAGAGAATGCCGGCACAAACGGATCAGGGATTATCCTGCCAGGGACGGCAGATACAGCCAATGTGGTTATTGGCAGGACTCAGGAGGGTGTTAATCGGAGCTTTCTCGGTATGATTGACGATGTTCGCATCTATATGCGTGGACTAACACAAGAGGAGGTTCAGCTTGCCATGGCCGGTAGTGGTGTACCCCAGGCCTTTGGCCCCAGTCCGGCCAACGGAGCCATAAATCCGACTACATGGGTTTCCCTTACCTGGAAGGCGGGAGATTTTGCCGTCTCGCATGATGTTTATATGGGCGAAAATTTTGATGACGTGAATGACGCTACTCGGGACTCGGAGTTATTCCGAGGCAGCCAGGACCTGGATACATTGTTTTATTTTGCCGGTTTTATCGGAGGTGCCTACCCGGATGGTCTTATTAACGGCACGACTTACTACTGGCGAATCGACGAGGTAAACGATTCGCATCCGGATAGTCCGTGGAAGGGCGAGGTTTGGAGCTTTATGGTCCCACCCAGGACCGCCTATTTACCCGTGCCTGCTGATGGTGCTGAGTTTGTTGACGTGGGTGTCCGGCTCACATGGACGGCAGGTTTCGGTGCAAAAATTCACTATGTTGTTTTCGGCGAAGATTTCGATGTGGTGAATACTGCTACAGGTAAACTTAACGGCACTACGACTTACAATCCCGGCCCACTTAAACTGGCCAAGACTTACTACTGGCGTGTTGATGAGACCGATGGCTTAGAGACGTATAAAGGTCAGGTCTGGAGCTTTACTACCGAGGGCGCCGTAACCGGCCCGAATCCCGCTGACGGTGCTGTGGATGTAAAACCATCGGTGGTTCTTGGCTGGGTTGCGGGGGCAGTCGCAGCTTCGCACGAGGTGTACTTCGGCGCCGATTCGGATACCGTCAAGAATGCAACGACAGCCTCACCTGAATATAAGGGTCCAAAGGCTCTCGGCGAGGAGAGTTATGACCCCGGCAAGCTTACATTGAATACGGCGTACTACTGGCGGATAGATGAGGTCAACGGCACTAATCCCGATAGTCCGTGGGCCGGGAACGTCTGGAGCTTTACGACGGGCAATTACTTTGTCATAGACGATTTCGAGGACTATAATGCCGACGATAACCAGATTTGGTACGCGTGGCATGATGGGCTTGGAGCAGGCGCTCCGGGCACCCCCGGTTACGTTCCCGGTAACGGCACCGGCTCGGCTGTCGGTGACGAAAACACTGCTTCCTATACCGAAGAGACTATTGTCCACGGCGGAAACCAGTCTATGCCGATTGCGTACGACAACAGCAAACAGGGCTTCGCCAAATATTCGGAAGTCGAGCTCACGCTGACGGACCAGCGGGACTGGACAGAAGAAGGTGTCGCTGAACTGTCGCTGTGGTTCAGAGGCAATCCGGCGTCTACAGGCAGCTTCGTTGAGGGCCCGGTCGGTACCTACACGATGACCGGCTCCGGCGCTGACATCTGGGTGATTGACGGCGTAGAAGCTGACGAGTTCCACTATGCCTTTAAGACGCTCTCCGGCACCGGTTCGATTGTTGCCAGAGTCGAAAGTGTCGATAACACCAATGCATGGGCCAAAGCAGGCGTGATGATTCGTGAGACGCTCGATCCGGAATCGGCACACGCAATGATGGTTGTTACGCCCGGCTCGGGTGTTTCTTTCCAGCGACGCCCGGGCAGGAGCGCTACCAGTGTTGCCGATACAACTGCCGGTATCACGGCACCGTACTGGGTGAAGATAGAGCGTGATATTGCCGGCAATTTCTCAGCGTACAGTTCAGCCAACGGCACTACGTGGCAGAAGCT